>JBILBY010000056.1:0-5816 GCA_044353415.1 Candidatus Nanopelagicales bacterium
GTAGCCATCTAACTGGCACACCATCACCGGCATACCTAAACGGTTCTAGTTCGCGATCCCATGGGCCACCCATAACTTCGTCAACGGCATCGACTAACGAATTTCCAGCCGAAGTTGCATTCGCGATTGCAGTGCGAAGTTTTTCATCAGAAATAAAGCTCTCGCCAAAGACGCCCATTGGGCTGCGCCAAATACCAAGTGATGGCGTGGATACAAATCGTTGACCATCAAAGCCGGCACTTGGTTCTTCAGTTACTTCAAATCGCAAGTTTGGAAAGCCACGAAGGGCTGAAGCAATCTTTGCTGATAAGTCAGCAGCACCGATCCAGGACATCTCACTTCGCACAGTGCTAGGCGCAACAGGTTGTTCAACCCAATCAAGATTTACCGGTGTACCTAATAGGCCACCTAAAGCCCACTCGATGTGGGCAGTTAAAGCTCGCGGCGTGCTGTGTATGAACACAACCCCACGAGTTGCTGACGTATACGCCATCTCTTGCCTCCTAGCTTGCCTACAAATTGCCTTCCCCGACATGTTGTAGGACTCCTAGGAGCACTTAGAAAGAGAATAACCCCACGAGCCACAGAATTACCACCAGACCCAGTAATTTGGCTCAAACTTGCCTAAATTCCCTTATTTATAGGGTCTTGAAGGACTCTTCAGGGGGCAGGCTAGCCCTGCGCTTAACTGAATAGCGCTCCCAGGCGCGGCAGCCATATTCAACGGCGATTGCATAGATAGCGCCCAAAATGGCGTCAAATATGTAGTGCTCGCCACCGAATACCAAGGCAAAGAACATTAGCGAGACATAGAAAACTAGGAATGCCTTCATCTTCAGGCCAACTCGAGCCCAGAAAAACAGCGTGATGGTGACTGCCATACCCGCGTGCAGCGATGGAATCGCAGCAACTTGATTTACGACGCCTTGGCCCAAGGAAATAATCTGACCTGCAATCGGCAGTCCGATAATCTCCCAACCTCTAGTTGCAATTCGAACTACGGGCTCACAAAGGCCTTCACGTGCGGCATACCAAGGTGGTGCTGCCGGAACCAAAATGTAGGTGATCAATGCAGCAAATGAAATCGTTATGACGCGACGAGCAAACTTTGCCCACAGTTCTCGGTTTTTTACATACAGGATTCCAACGATCGCCCAAGGTGCTACGAAATGCGAAACGTAAACCAGCGCAACTAAGGCTTCCCACCAAGCTATTTGATTTGGATCGTAAAGATGTTGTTGCAACCAAACGGTTGGAATCTTGTCTTCGAATAACCACCCAAACCAAGCAAGTTCGATGTTATAGATTTCCTCGACTCGAACTTTGAAACCAAAAGTGTCAGCTGCGCCACGGGAATAGTCATAGCCGTAAAGCAAGATCGCAAATGGTACCCAGTCAGCAAATACCCGAACTGATCGAGTTGTTGTTCCAATTGAAAAAGCGAGTGCGGCAGTAATGATGATCAGAAACTGGGTAGCGCGATCAAACGGAATTCCCTGCCACAACACATATCCGCCGGCAGCAACCGCCCATATCGCCACAGCAAACTTTCGTTCATTGGGCCAGTTGGACATTGGATTTAGGGTTACTTTCTTGTTGGGTTCGTATCAGCCTATTGGGCAAACTCGGATTCGCTAACTAAACCCACTCAGTCGAAACTGTGTAGCGATCAACAACTTCGCGTATCGGATCTACTCCAATTCCAGGACCCGTAGGCACATCGATGTGCCCATCGACCAGCACGAACGGCTCAGTGGTATCTACTTCGTAATAGCGAGATGAAGCTGAAGTGTCGCCTGGCAATGTGAAATTGGGAAGTGCAGCTAAGGCTAGGTTTGCAGCTCTACCAATTCCGGTTTCTAACATGCCGCCACACCAAACTGGAATTCCTGCAGCTTGTGCAATGTTATGAATCTTTACTGCTTCGATGTATCCACCCACACGTGCCGGCTTGATGTTAATGATCTCGGTGGCGCCAAGTTCTATGGCATCGCGTGCCACACCAGCAGAAACGATTGATTCGTCCAGGCACACAGGCGTTTCAATGTACTCGGCTAGTCGAGCATGTCCGAGAATGTCTTCTTCTTCAATCGGCTGTTCAATCAGCAAAAGGTTGAATTCGTCTAATCGTTTCAATAAGTCAAAATCGTCTCGAGTGTAAGCCGTATTTGCATCAACCTGCAGAAGCAGATCTGGACCAAAAGTCTCACGAACCAGCTTTACCGGCTCGTAGTCCCAACCAGGTTCAATCTTTAGCTTGATGCGTAAATAACCTTCCGCCAGATACCCTTCAACAAACTTCATTAACTCTGGCAACGAGTCCATAATTCCAACGGAAACTCCCGCAGGCACTTTAGTTTTCACGGCGCCGAGATATTGAGCGAAAGATGTGTCAGCGGCTCGTAGTTGCGCGTCTAGCACCGCAGTTTCTAAAGCGGCTTTTGCCATGCGGTGGCCTTTGGCCCAATGTAAAGTTGGTGCAACAGCTTCCGCCGTTAACTCATTTCCTAGGTTCTTAATCTCCGGGATAAAGAATTCCTTTAGAACGCCTGCAGCACCTGCATGGTATTCACTTGAGTAGTCAGGTAATCGGTTAGCTGCACATTCCGCCCAGCCTTCGCCCACGTCGGTTATAGCGTGAACCCAGACAACTTCAAGTGCGTTCATTGCGCCTTCAGATGTGCGGAATGTGGACTTAAGTGGCACATCTAGACGGATAAGTTCTACGGCTTCAAGCTTCATTTTCTTCCTCTATTTTGGCGGGTCTACTAGTAAGTGGGTGCGATCCTGCATCCGGCTGATGGTCCATCCTTGGTCCAAGAGTGGTTGCAAAGTTTCTCGAGTTTGGCGACGCCATGTTAACGCGGCAGGAAGGTCAGTTTTTCGCAGGCTTTCGATGTCCGCTGGAAGCTCAACCAAAACAGCGCCATCAGTGGCTTTGGATTCCTTCTTAGCTTCTGAGAGGTCCCAAAATGCAAAGAGCCGATCAGATTCATCACCTGAATTAATCGAATCTGTCATGGTTCCATAAAAATTAGGCAAGTACTCGACAGCAGTGGCACCAAGTTTGTCGAAGTTCAAAACACAATTTCTGCGCACAAGTGGATCAAAGGACCAAGTTATTCCACTTAATCCTTGTGACTTAGCCCAATCAAATTGGTGAAGCTTCAGTGCATAACCTGCTCCTGGTTGAAATGAACCAGTCACATGTGAATGCAAAATTTGTTTATCTTGAAATACGCCACGGAAGCCAAACGAAGCGGCAACCATTTGATCCCCATCATATGCGGCGGCGCAATAGGCTCCGACATGCAAAACTGCCAACCCTAAATCGAATGGTACAACTTCTGGTCCACCAGCCCAGACTTTACAGAAAAGATCACTAACTGCCTCCATTTCAGGAATGGATTCAACATTTGATATTCGTAATGTTCCCACGTCTTCTACCCTAGCCTCGCTTCTTGTTCGAGTTGAGACCCAGTTCGTTCAATAATCCTTAGCAATTCTCGGATATCTTCCTCCGAGGTTCGGAAGTTAGTTAGGCATGGCCGCAATACAGTTTTGCCATCCACAATTGCACTCGTGACATAGGCGTCACCATCTAATTGCATTCGCTTCGCTATTGCGGAATTGTGATCATCGATCGATCCATATGCAGGTACTCGGCGAAATGGAACGATTGAGAGTTGCGGCTTGCCAAACAGTTCCAGGTTTGGTGTTTCCGTTACTAAATGTGCCAAAAGTATTGCAAGCCTTAAGTTTTCCTCTAATGCATCCCGGATCGCATTGGCTCCGTGAGCCCGAAATGCAACCCACAATTTTAAAGATCTAAACGGCCGAGAGTATTCAAGAGTTCGATCAACTGGATTTTCTTCAACATCAACCATGTATGAGGCAGCATGTCCAAAAGTTGCAAGCAATGCAGCGTTATCCCGAACTAGCAAGATTCCGCAGGCTTTGGGAACAAACAGCCATTTATGGGCATCAATAGTTGCAGAATCTGCCAAGTCAATGCCGTCAAACAGATTACCGGCCGATTGAGTCGCTGCTGCTGGTAAACCATATGCTCCATCGACATGCATCCAGATTCCATGCTTCTTGCATACTTGTGCAATTGCGCGAAGCGGATCCACGGCTCCGGTTAATGTTGTTCCTGCTGTTGCAACAACTGCAATCGGCACGTGTCCGTTAGAAACATCTGCATTTATCTGAGCTTCCAGCGCACTAATGTCCATTCGCCGGTTCTCGTCAATTGGAATAGAGCGCACAGCATTTGATCCCAATCCCAAAAGTTCAGCTGAACGTTCAATGCTGTAGTGCGCTTCGGCGCTTATGTACAGGGTCCCGCGACCGTCAAGTCCAGTAATTCTGCTTCCAGGTAGTGCCTGCTCTCGGGCAACCGCTAACGCAGTCAAGTTTGAGAGCATCCCACCACTAGTAACCACCCCATTGGTGGCACCAAATCCAATGAATTCGCTGACCCATTGAATGGTTTGTTGCTCCACCATTGTCGCTGTTGCTGCAACAGCGGCCATGTTGACATCATGCGAAGCAGATAGCGCTTCCGCTAGCACCCCAACTTCAAGTCCGGAAGATCCAACATAGCCAAAAAATCGAGGTCTGCTCTGAGCCAAGCTTTCGTCAAGGAAAGTTTCCGCTTCTCGCAGGGCCGCAATCGCCCCAACTCCCTCGTTAGGTAGCCCAAATGAAAGCAAATCTAGTGACTTTGAACTCGTCGGTGGCTGACCCGGACGAGCGGAATCAAATCCTTCCCAAGCTTGCTGAATTATCTCGAATGCAGTGTCCAGCGTCGAGGTGCGTTCGCTGCCTAGCGATAGTGATGAGTCATTCATACTGCCTCCTTAGGGAAAAGAATTTTGCCAGGGTTGAGAATATTTCCAGGATCGAATGTGTTTTTAACTGAGCGCATTAACTCAATGGTTTCAGGGCCAACTTGGTTTACCAATGAGTCACGCTTTCCCAAACCAATTCCGTGCTCACCGGTGCAGGTTCCACCTAATTCAATTACTCGCGCAGTTAACTTCGCTGATGCTGCTTTGGCAGCAACATAAGCACTGTCGTCATTTGGATCGAACATCAACAACGCGTGAAAGTTGCCATCTGCCACGTGTCCCAAAATCGACCAGGAGAATGGTTGATCAGCAAATACCTGCTCTGCATATTCCACTGCTTCCGGAAGTCTAGATAGTGGAACCGCTGAATCTGTTGTGAGCGCTGTTGCTCCAACTTGGGTAGCCAGAACTGCTGGGTAAGCATTGTGTCTAGCTTGCCAAAGTTTGCGTCGCTCGCCTTCGTCTGCAGTCCAAGTGAAATCTGATGCTCCATATTCTTTGAAGATTTCACCAGCTTCATCGGCTTGGTCTGCGATGCTTTTTTTGGAGCCATGAAACTCTAGAAACAGTGTCGGTGATTCGGTCAGCGATGTTCCCTGATATGCATTGATTGCCTTAACACTTAATCCATCTAAGAATTCGCAGCGCGCGATTGGCAAACCTTGTTTAACTAGAAGTGTCGCAGCAGCAACACCATCCGATAAGCGATCGAATGTGCAGTAGGCACCTGACATGGCTTCTGGAATTCCAAAAACTCGCAACGTTAGCTCAGTTATAACAGCCAATGTGCCTTCAGAGCCCACTAGTAATCGAGTTAAGTCATACCCGGCTGAATCTTTGCGCGCCCGGCTGCCAGTTCTAACTACCGTTCCATCGGCCAAAACTGCTTCAAGTGCCATAACGTTTTCGCGCATTGAACCGTATCGAACAGTTGTGGTGCCTGAAGCTCCTGTGGAAGCCATT
>JBILBY010000057.1:0-5805 GCA_044353415.1 Candidatus Nanopelagicales bacterium
CAACAAGTTAGGTCGACCTATTAAGTGGAACGAAACTCGCAGCGAAGACATGATGGCTACCCACCATGGTCGCGATCAACTTCAGGACATTGAAATTGCTGCAACCAAGGATGGCAAGCTACTTGGCCTAAAGGTTGACCTCATTGCAAACATGGGCGCATACCTACAGATCATCACACCTGGTATTCCATTGCTAGGCATGTTTATGTATCCAGCGATTTACAAGATGGATGCCTATGACTTCTCATGCATCGGTGTATTTACTAACACCACACCAACTGATGCATACCGTGGCGCAGGTCGACCAGAATCTACCTACGCCATCGAACGAATCATGGATGAACTAGCTAATGAACTTGGCATGGAGCCAATGGAATTGCGCAAGAAGAACTGGATCAAGCACGAAGAGTTCCCTTACACAACAGTTGCTGGCTTAACTTACGATTCGGGTAACTACGAAGCTGCTACCGATAAGGCGATGGCTTTGTTTAAGTACGACGAATTGCGTGCAGAGCAAGTAAAGCGTCGTGCCTCCGGTGACAAAGTTCAGCTTGGTATCGGTATCTCGACATTCACCGAAATGTGTGGCCTTGCACCTTCACGTACTTTGGGCGCACTGAAGTATGTTGCTGGTGGTTGGGAACACTGCACAATTCGAGTTCTGCCAACTGGCAAGGTCGAATTGGTAACTGGAACTTCACCTCATGGTCAAGGCCATGAAACTGCGTGGAGTCAGATCGCAAGTGACACACTCGGTATTCCAGTCGATGACATTGAAGTTATTCACGGAGATACTCGTACCTCGCCATACGGCATGGACACTTACGGTTCGCGTTCGCTTGCAGTTGGCGGTCAGGCCATTCTGCGTGCTGGTGAAAAGGTAGTTGAGAAGGCTCGTTTGATTGCGGCTCATCAACTTGAGTGCAGTGCCAATGACTTGGAATTCGATAATGGCGTATTCCGAGTTAAGGGTGACCCTTCAAAGGAGAAGGCAATCCAGGCAGTGGCATTCGAGGCGTTTTCTGCGCACGATCTGCCAGATGGTTTAGAGCCAACTTTGCAGGCTGAGTCAACTGTGGATCCACAGGACTTCAGCTACCCACATGGCACGCACCTTTGTGCCATGGAAGTTGATACTGAAACTGGTAAGAGCACAATTCGTTCTTATGTTTGTGTCGATGACATTGGTATTCAAATCAATCCATTAATTGTCGAAGGACAAGTACACGGTGGTTTGGCCCAAGGAATCGCGCAAGCCCTTTACGAAGGTGCGGTTTACGATTCTGATGGTCAGCTTCTGACTGCTTCATTTGCCGATTACTTGGTACCTAGTGCACCAGATCTGCCATCGTTTGTAACTGATCACACAGTCACACCATCGACGACGAATCCACTTGGAACTAAGGGTGTAGGTGAAGCTGGCGCGATCGCATCAACTCCAGCAGTCATCAACGCCATCGTGGATGCGCTTCGACCATACGGAGTTAACGATGTACCGATGCCGGCACTTCCAATGACAGTATGGCGAACGCTTAACGCTGCTCGCCAAGGAGGCAAATAATGATTCCATCAAAATTTGACTACGTTCGGCCAAATTCAGTTGATGAAGCGGTCGCTGCTCTTAAGGCTGGTGGTGAAGACTCCAAGGTAATCACCGGTGGACAGTCAATGCTGCCATTGTTGAGACTTCGTCTTGCTGCACCTTCAGTACTCGTTGATTGCGCTCGTATCGACGAGATGAAGGGCATTAAAGACAATGGTGATTCAGTAACGATTGGAGCTGCCTCAACTCACTGGGATGTGTTAAACAACGACATCGTAAAGACTCACGTCAAGTTGTTGGCAGATGCCACCGCTACGGTTGCAGATCCACAAGTGCGCCATCGCGGAACTTTTGGTGGCGCATTAGCGCACGGTGATCCAGCTGGTGACTTGCCGGCAGTGGTTTTGGCGCTAGATGCAACTTTTGAAATTGCTGGAGCAAAAGGTCGTCGTCAGGTAACAGCAAAAGATTTCTTTGTTGATTACTTCACGACAGCTGTTGGGCCAGATGAAATTCTGGTTTCAGTCACAATTCCAAAACTTGGAAAGGGTTGGGGAACTTGCTATGAGAAGTTCAACCGCACCGCAAATGGCTGGGCAATCGTTGGAGTCGCAGCCGCAGTAAAGGTTGAAGGTGGAAAAATCACGGAAGCAAGAATCGGTTTAACAAACTGTGCTTCAGTTCCAGTCCGCGCTTCCAGCGTCGAGTCTGCACTTAAGGGTGTATCCGCTTCTGCCGCTGAAATCGAATCTGCTTCCCAAAGCGCAGCTGATGGCACTCGTGCCACTAGCGACTTAGGAGCAGATAAGGAGTACCGAGAGCACTTAATGCGAGTACTAACTGCACGTGCAGTTAGTTGCGCAGCCGGCGCCTAATTAACTGTTAAAAAGCCCCCGGATTCCAAGTGAATCCGGGGGCTTTTTAGGTCTGCAAGACGCCAAGGCGATCCCGCCCTAGAGTTTGTGTTTATGCAATCGATGTCAACCTTGGAGCTAATCCAGGAATGGGCCGTTATGTCGGCTTGGATGATGGCACCATTGGCTTTGATTTTGGCCGCTCGCACCCGTCAAACATTCGGGTTTGTGTTCATTAGTGTTTTGAGTTTTCTCGGCATTTGGGCAGTCCTGGGAGTACCAATCGGCATTGCCATGACTCTGCTGCACAACTTTGATCATGCCGTCGTAAGTGCCGCTTTGTTGGCAGCTGCTGGTGCTTATCAATTCTCAAGGCGCCATGAGCACGCAATCCTAGATTGCATGGAGACTTCGGATAGCAACTTGTGGTTTGGTATGCGTACAGGGTGGACTTGTTTTGTCGCATGTGGGCCGTTAATGATTGGTGCTTACGCAATCATGCCAAGTTCACCCTGGTTTATGTTGGCCGTCACGGTTGTTATGGTGGCGGAATTTACCTCGAAGAATCGGTTTATTGTTGCTCGTTCGGTTGGATTGATAGCAGCAGTTGCAGCCGCTGGAGTTTTGTTCTTATCTGGACCAATTACTTTTGGAAATTTCCCAACTGTTGGGCAGCACATAAATCATTAGCACTAAGAGCAATTAACTAACCCAATTAACTAACCCAATTAATTGGGGCGCTCGTCCATATCTTCGCCGGTTGCAATATCGCCCACTTCAACTAAAACAATTTCTTCTGGATGATTTGCGATAAAAGATCGTGCGCCTTGGTCACCCGTTGCACTCGTGGCAAGCTCAGGCCAAGTGGCTCGTGCAAACTTAACTGGATGCCCACGCTTTCCGTCATAGCAAGCAACCACAATTTCACCAGGGGAGTTAACTACACGAGTGACTGCCGCACTAGTTAGTCCTGGCAGATCTACCAAACTAACCAAGACCTCATCAATTTCAGATTCTCCATTTAATGTGGCCAGGCCAACTTGTAAGGAAGATCCCATGCCAGATTTCCAGTTCTGGTTTTCTAGGACCGTAGCATTTGGTACTTCGCCTAACCAGGCACCAAGTACAACAAAAACTGGGTCACATCCCGCCTCAGCCAAAACTTGAACCGCACGATCAACTAATCGTTGGCCATTATGAACATAAGGTGCCTTGGGTCCACCAAACCTCTTGCCTTCACCAGCCGCGAGTACTAAGCCAGCAGTGGTCATCTTGGCGCACCTGGATGAATTGTGCCCTCAGTTTGTGCCAAATTCTTGCCAGAGCCACCCCAGCGATCCTGGATGATTTCGGCAACTATAGAAATAGCCGTTTCCTCTGGAGTACGAGCACCTAAGTCCAGGCCGATAGGTGACTTTATGCGCTGCAGATCCGCTTGGCTCACGCCCGCTTCAATGAGTCGGGCAACTCGATCGTCGTGCGTTTTGCGCGAACCCATGGCACCGATGTAAGCAGCCTTAGTTTTCAGAGCTTCGATTACCACTGGAACATCAAACTTTGGATCGTGCGTCAAAATACAAATAACGGTCCGCGAATCAATTTCTTGTTTGGCCAGCCAGCGATGTGGCCAGTCATTAACAACCTCGTCAGCATCAGGAAACCGCTTCTTGGTAGCAAAAACTTCTCGCGCATCACAAACTGTGACATAGAAGCCAAGGAACTTACCGGCTTTGGCAACTGCAGCTGCAAAATCAATTGCGCCAAAAACTAACATGCGTGGTTTAGGCGCAAAGGTGGAAACAAATATTTCAAGATCACCTTCGAGGCGTTCGCCGTCCGAGCCGTAATGCAAGAAGCCTGTGGTACCCGATTCCAGCAAACCCAAAACGTCGGCGCCAACGGCAGAATTAAGGCGTGAACTTCCTAAGTCTCCAGCAATTCGATCTGGCCAAACCACTAAATGCTTACCAACGTGAGCAGTGCCATTCACTACAGTTGCAACGGCAACGGGTTGATCTGCTTGAACACTGGCGAACAAGTCGGGAAGTTCTGGCCAAGTTTCCTTAGAAACTTGCTCTACGAATACCTCCAAGATGCCACCGCAAGTCAGTCCAACTGCGAAGGCATCATCATTACTAATTCCATATTTTTCAAACTGCGGAACGCCATTTGCAATAACTTCGCCAGCGAGCTCATAAACCGCACCTTCAACACAGCCACCACTGACTGAACCGGTAGCCTCGCCAGCCACATTCACCAACATTGAAGCTCCTGCGGGACGTGGAGCAGAGCGCCAGGTGCGAACGACAGTTGCCATGGCGGTAGTGTCGCCGGCTTGGTAAGCGGCGAATAACTCGTCGAGAACTTCTTTCAAGTAACTGTCCTTATTGTCGGTTGTTCTTAACCCTAAGGCAGATCAAGCCACTGCACTATCTGACCAGATTCTGCGCCACCTGCCGGCAAGACTGCGTAGCCATCAGCCTTAACAAAGCCACGAAGCATAGAGGAATCCAGGTGCTCTAATGGCGTTACTGAGTTTCCAGATTCTGAACACAAAACCAAACGCACCTCGCGCGCTGGTCCCTTTAGGCCGGTAACTAAAACTCGCTCTTGAAGCTGCGGTAGCGCAGTGCCAGTGGAACCTGCAATTAGCGAAGTTGCCAAGCTGAGTAGTCCAATAACTGCAGACTGCGGATTTCCAGGTAAGCCAATTAGGAACTGCCCACCAATGCGCGCCATTAATTGGTGGTAGCCCGGACGAACCAACACTGCATCGATTATGAATTCTCCACCAGCATCGACAATTGCGTTATGTAAATGGTCAACGGGTCCAGCTGCAGTACCACCCGTTGTAATAATCAGATCTGCTTTCGAATTTGTAATTGCTGCAAAGTGATCTGGCAAGGTGTCAGCAATATGGCGAACTTCATTCAGTTCCGCACCAATGTGCGAAATCCAAAGTGGTAGCTGGGGACCGAGTGAATCCCTAACTTTGCCGTCTCGTGAAGGTCCACCTGTTAGAAGTTCATCACCAAAAATTAAAACGTCAACAACAAGTTTCTTGAACACAGGTACTTCGTCATGACCACCAGCAGCTGCCACCCCGATTATCGCTGGCGTTAACTTTGTGCCTTTTGGAATTAATACATCACCAGATTTTGCTTCATAGCCGCTTGGTCGAACATCATGAAAAAAGGGAAGTGCACCTTCGGAATCCAAGATTCCTGCGGCACCAGCGACCGCACTAACGGTTTGTTCAGCAACCGAGCTTTCTTCGTCTTTGAGCGCCGCGGTTGCACCCTCTGGCATAACGGCACCGGTTGCGATGTGTACACATTCTCCAGGGTTTAGTTGAGAAACAAATTCATGTCCGGCGAGAGCATCTCCGACTCGAGTCCAAGGCCCCGG
>JBILBY010000058.1:0-5754 GCA_044353415.1 Candidatus Nanopelagicales bacterium
GCTTAACCGCAAAAAGACATTCTGTTCACTCGCCAAAGCATCCCAGTTTTGGATCCGCTCACGAGCAATCTGCGCGGCATCACAGATGTCATGAGTGATCCTGTCCGAACTCTCAGAGCGACTCAGTACAAGTAATCCTTCAACTAATCTTTGTAGTCGATCGGCCTCAACCATTGCTGCCTCGATTCGCTGTGCCGCACCAGCAGGATCAGTTTCGAGCATCTCAGTTGCGCGCTCTAGTCGAAGTTGTAAAGCGGTCAGAGGAGTTCTTAGTTGATGAGACGCATCGCCCGCAAAAGCTTTTTGTTGCGCAATCAGTTTGTCTAATTGATCAGCCATGGTGTTAAAGCTTCTTGACAATGATCGAATTTCTGGCGCACCACCATCAATTTCAGCGCGAACTTTGTAGTTACCCTTGGCAAACTCTTCGGTCACATTCCTTAGCTTGGTCAATCTCCGAGTGACACCAAGAGCAAGAAGCAGAGCAACAAGAGCCGAGATTAGAAGTGTGATGCCTGCAACAGCAGAGATTCCACGAAGTCGATCGGTGACTGCATCATCTACAACAGTTGCAGGGAAAGTGAGTGTTACTGAACCAAGTGTTTTGTCACCATTAAGAATTGGTACTGATACGAATATGATTTCTTGATTTAAGAGATTAGAAAATTTCCGACCTGATGACACTTCACCAGTCAATGCCACTTGAATTTCTGGGCGATCTAAATATGAATTTCCGACTTTATCGGCTTCATTTGAAACAACGATGGCTATGCCTTTGTCATCGGTCACAATTACCCGAGACCCACTTTGCTCACTGTATTCAGCGATTGCCTTTTCTATGTATTTGATGCTTTCTTCTGAGCCATCTTGGGTAGCAGGTTCGGCGCGACCGGCAATTATGAAACTGTCTCGTTCCAAAACCGTTGTAACACGTTCTTTCTCAACGGTTCGTAAGTAGTTGATTAACGGCAAATCATGCGCAAGCAACACAACAACGGTTAATCCAAGAAGAGCCGCTACGAGTCTCCATTTCACGAGTCTGGAACTCCAAGCCGAAATCCAACACCGCGCACAGCTTCAATCCATTCTTGATTACCAAGTTTTTTACGCAGCGCAGCAACGTGGGCATCAACCGTTTTCGTAGTGCCGTACCAATTGGTGTCCCAAACTTCACTCATGATGTCATTTCTACGATAGACAGCACCAGGGTCTGTTGCTAGATAAGCGAGTAAACCAAATTCTTTTGGAGTTAGGTAAACGTCTTGGCCGTTTACAAAAACTTTTTGCGTACGTCGGTCAATGCTCAAAGGACCAATGTCCTGAGTAGCAGTAGGTGGAGTTGCATCCGCTGGTCCAGCACGACGTGCGACAGCACGGATTCGCGCTACCAATTCCCGCATGCCAAACGGCTTGACCATATAATCGTCAGCACCAAATTCCAAAGCTAATACCCGGTCAATCTCATCACTGCGGGCAGACAAAACAATGATTGGAGTTCTAGATTTTTCGCGTACGGAGCGGCAAACGTCTTGGCCATCCATATCCGGCAAACCAAGATCAAGAAGAATCAGGTCAAAGTTTTCTGAAAGTGCGCGAGCAATGGCTTCAGTGCCACTTGAGACATGCTCAACATCAATGCTGGCATTGACCAAGCCGTCGATCACGCTGGCAGCAACGGATGGATCATCTTCAACCAAAAGAATGCGCATGCCTCCATTTTCCTCTGAAATCATTGGAATATGAACTGCTAAGCCTGACTTGTACGTTTCTTGGATATCCAACAGTGGAACTAGGTGCAAAAAGGGGTAGATTTATGTTGTGAAGACTTCCTCAAAGCTCACAGTAGCTGTGCTCACAACTTTGGTTGTGGGTGGTACTTCTGCTGGGTCAATCTTTTCATCAGTATTGAAAGAGGGATCTAGCAGTTCGCTAGGAACAGCTGGCGCATTCTTTTCCACACTAAGTTTGCCTGAGAATTCAGTTTCGGCGGCCACGGTTCCAGCGCCTAAGTCTGATGAAGTAGAAGTAACTGTCGCTAGCGCCAACCCAATCCCAACGCTCTCGCTGGTTTCCACAGAACCTGCAATCAAAATCCGTACCTTGCCTTTGGCACCCGAGGTGCCTGTATTGCTTGAGGTCTCTGCAACCGCAGCGGCAACAGTTACCCCTGAGCCTTTGATGGTGTCACAGCCTGAGTCATCTGAATTACCAGGAGTTTCGCAAGTGTCAATTGCGAGTTACGAGCCTGAGCCAACTGTTGTTCCAGAACCAGAAGTTTCGCCAACATCGAGTCCAACACCAGAGCTAACCTTAATTGAGGAACCAAGCCAGATTGAGCCTTAGGTCGGTCGTTAGGATTTCAGCATGAGCAAAGTCGCCCTGCTGCAAGTTGACGTAAGTGATTCGGAATCTCCAGAAGCTCGGGTGCCACGAGTCCTTGATTTAGTTGATCAGCAAAAAAGTAAGTGCGATCTAGTTGTGCTTCCGGAACTTTGGATTATTGGCGCCTTTAATTCAGGAGCTCTAGAGAATTACGCTCAACCACGTGATGGTGAACTAGTTACTGCATTGCAGGCTCGCGCAATGGCTGGAAATTTTTGGTTACACGGTGGTTCGTTTGTCGAGCGCCTTGCCGATGGCGGAATGGCAAACACTGCAGTTTTGATTAACCCTGCAGGCGAGATCGTTAAGTTTTATCGCAAGATTCATCTGTATGGATTTGATCACGGGGAAGCCATACTACTTAACCGCGGCACTGAAATTGTCACTCAAGAGCAAACACCGATCGGACATGCTGGATTGGCGATATGTTACGACTTACGTTTCCCAGAATTATTCCGAGGTATGAATGATCAGGGCGTGGAAACTATCTTGATTACTTCGGGCTGGCCAACTCCTCGAATCAATCACTGGCGGGTATTGAATCAGGCAAGAGCAATTGAAAATCAAGCTTGGGTGATTGCCTGCAATGAAGTTGGTCCTAATGGCGACATCATGCTTGGCGGTCATTCGATGGTGATTAGTCCACGTGGCGAAATTGTTGCCGAGGCCGGAACTAGTGAAGAAGTACTTTACGCAGACATCGACTTATCGCAGGTTGCTGAGTTTAGGAATGAGCACCCATTCCAAAAAGATCGTTTTATTCGTTAATTGAATTGTCTCGGTTATTCATCGCACCAAGTTGTGCGTTGTAAGCCTTAAGATCAGCATCGCCATCACGATCAGCTGCACGATCAATCTGCTTTGCTAGGCGGCTGTCATCGCGCGACCACATTACTGCAACTATCACCAAAAGCAAGAAGGTTGGAATTTCCCCAAGTGCCCAGGCGATACTTCCACCAGCAGTGGTGTCTGAAAGCAGATCAGTAATCCACGGTGGCTGAACTTGAATGTACCAATCAACACCGATTGGCTCACTGGACTGCATAAGAGCAATTGCGAAAAATGCGTGAAGAGAAAGCCCAACCAAAACAATCATTAATCGCTGCCAGTACGGAACTTTGCGCGGGCTTGGATCGGCCCCAATCACTACATATGAAAACAGCAAACCTGAAATCAAGAAATGCAGCTCCATAAAGATGTGCCCGGTATGGCTTCCCATCAACGTCGCAAACAAAGGCGTGAAATACATGCCATACAAACCGAAGGTAAAGATAGCGAGCACCATAAGTGGATGTGTAATTAGCTTCGAGTAACCGCTGTGCAGAAGTGCCAATATCCATTCTCGAGTACTTCTGTGGTCAGAACTCTTTTGCGCTGGAAGTGCGCGTAGCGCAAGGGTAATTGGAGTGCTCAAGATGATAAAGATTGGCGCAATCATCGAAAGCGTCATGTGCTGAATCATGTGGTATTCAAAAGAAACTTTTGAATACATGCTGATCCCAGCATTTGTTGTCCAAATGACCAAGCCAATTCCAATCATGAAAGAAATGGTGCGCAATGTGCTCCATTTGATCTGATTTTGCTTAACCCGGATAACTCCCATTGAATAGAGCGCAGCAGTTATGAGACTTATGCTCAGCATGGTCCATTCGGGATTCCAGCCGAAGACGATCGTAGAAAGTGTTGGCGCAGGTGGATAAGCAAATCCCAGAATTTCCTCACCGGCCGAATTCAACGGCGCAGAAATCCGACTCATTGGCGTGGAGTGAAGTGCAACTCCGACTCCAATTGCAGTAGCCATTATTGCCACTTCAGCTGACAAGAACTTCGTCAAACTTCCAGTGGATGTAAGTCTGGCTCTGATTTGAATTGCAAGCCACATAAGTAATGCAAAGAAAATGGTTTTTAGAATTACGATTTGCCCATAGCGACTTAGCCAAAGATCGCTTATGGAATCAAGGCGTGCATAAGCCGCGGCAATGCCTGAAATTGCTAGTACGGCAACGCTGGCTGCAGCTAAGGAAGAGAATCGAGCAACGACTTTAAGGTCTTTAGCCTTAACGAATGCAGAGACTGCCCACAAGCAACCAACCCAAGCGCTCATTGCAAGACCATGTGCAACGGAAGAAGTTAAGGCAAGGGAGTGACTGCCTAACGATGCTGCATGACTATTCAACAATGGTGCGGCGATTCCGGCGCCAGCCAAAGCGGCCAAGAGTGCAATTGAATTAAGTGAAACTAGGAACACCCCGGCGATCGCAATTGCTAATGCAATCAGAGCAGTGATTATGTAACTTCGCGAAGGCGGCAAATACATTAAGTAAGTCGCAATGAATCCTTGTCTAAAGACTTCTCGAAATGGCACACCTAAAACATTTGCCATTGTGGTCAGACCGGCGATAACAGCTGACAAAGACCAAAGTGTTGCAATTGCACTTGCATGTAAGACGGCAGTTCTGCCATCTCTGGAAATCGTGTCACCAGTTGAAGGTGCAATGAATGTCCAAGTGACAAGCAATCCAAACACCCGAAGTCCAAGAATTACATGAGCCAAAATTGCTAATTGCAAAGTCCAACTTGTAGCTTGTCCGGAATCAGGAATTCCTTCTGGAAGTGGAGCCCACGCTGCGCCACCATAAACAAGAACGGTTGAAAACGAAATTATTGCAAGCAGGAAAATTCCTAGACGTGCAATAAAACCTTTCATAAAGTCTTACTTACTGCGTCGCAGGTATAACCCAGCTACAACTAGTCCAACCAAGGAAACGATTGCGATACCCATAACCAAGTTGTTGTTGCTTGCAGCAGCTGGAGCATCATCAATTGCAAGTGGCATAGCACTTGCCTCAGGTGTTGCCAATGCAGTCACCATTGGATCCACAGATGGCAATGCGCTCGCTGCTGGACTTGCAGCTATTCCACCTTCAGCAGCAGCGGTGTAGTTAAAGACAAATTCACCACTTTCAACGTGGCCATCTTGTGCAGTGGCTCGCCATTGAACTGTAACTTTTCCAGGAGTTAGTTCGGCTGGCCATGGAATTGAAAGACTAGCTCCGTCTAATACCGGTGCTGGGGAATCCAAAATATCTCCCTCAGAGGTCATTACGACTATCGCCGCACCATCGACCAACGGAGGTTCGCTAAATGTAAGTGAAATTGTCTCCTGAGCAGTTAAGACTTCTGAATCTTTAACAGGTGAAGTACTTACCAAGTCTGTGTGGGCAGCTGCAGGAGTCATTGGGGCAAAAATGCCAAGGGCTGCCAAAAGGATTGCACCGATAATTCGTTGAGGCTTTAAGAAGATATCCATGTTCTTAGGTTACGCGAGCGATCATCAGCAATTGAACCCGCAGTTATTGCCGAAAAGGATTT
>JBILBY010000059.1:0-5750 GCA_044353415.1 Candidatus Nanopelagicales bacterium
TGGCCAAGTTGAATGTGCTTTCGGAGATTCAAAAAGCGAATCATCAAAATTTACAACGAACGCTTCAGGTGTCGGACCAATTGCAACAACCGCTAAGTCTGCGAGTTGATCAAGTGATGGCGGTTGTTCTGAACCAGGTGGTTTTCCTCGCCAATTTTCTGGAGTTTGCGAGACTAAAGTTGGATCGCCGCCACCAATGATTGTTAGCTGATTACCTTCGCGCTTTACAATCGTTTCGAATCTAGTTTGCGCGCCCAACACATTCATTGCGGCGATACCAGTAAAGATCTTTAAGGTCGAAGCTGGAATCATCGCTTGCTGACCGTTGATGTCAACCAATACTTTTCCTGAATTTGCATCGATTACAAATGCAGTAACTCCGCCACCGAGACGAGGGTCAACAAGCTCTTCTTGAACTAAATTTGTAACTATCTCTGAATCAATTTCAGCTGCAACAGTTGCAGGTTGCAGGATTCCGATTTGTGCTGGTGCCGGCGGAACAATGTCAATGGTCTCCGCAGTGGAGTTTGATGATATTCCAATGCCACCAATGAGCAACGCAAGTGCAAGCAGGCTTCGACGAATAATGAAGAGCCTCCTTGAATAGGGGTATTTATCGTTTGCATCTAAGATTGGGTAATCACTAACAAGAGTAAGTGGAAATAAAGAAATGGCGGGTCATCATGGCACTTGAGTTTGACGTATTAGTAGAGATTCCTGGTGGCAGCCGCAACAAGTATGAAGTTGACCACGAAACTGGTCGTCTGCGCCTAGACCGCATGCTTTTCACCGCAACTCGTTACCCACGTGACTATGGATATATCGAAGGCACGCTTGGCCAAGATGGCGATCCATTAGACGCGCTTGTCTTAATTGAAGAACCAACTTTTCCTGGCGTATTGATTCGTTGTCGCGCTATCGCCATGTTCCGCATGAGTGATGAAGCTGGCGAAGACGACAAGATTATGTGTGTTCCTGCCCATGATCCACGCAAATTTAACTTGCAAGACATTGGTGACATGCCGGAATTCGAGCGTCTTGAAATCCAGCACTTCTTTGAAACTTACAAAGACCTTGAACCAGGCAAGTCTGTTGAAGGCGCCACTTGGGGTAATTGCGCAGAAGCCGAAGCTGAAGTTCTAGCTTCAATTGCTCGTGCAAAAAACGCGCACTAAAACTACGCGTTAACTCCGACAGGAAGACCTGACTTAAGTCGGTTAACCACGTCCACTGCGCTCCAACCCGTTGGGAAGTCTTTCAACATTCCTTCAACGTCACTTGTGGTCGCACCCAAAGTTAATAGCGGTGCTTCCTTGTAACCATCTGGTCGCTCTTGCCCAAGACCTACTGCTGCTACAAGTCCGTTACACAAACAGATACGTGCGGCTAGATCTTCTTCTTCGCCACCCTTTTTTAGGTAAGGGCTATCTGGTTCTGCAGCGCATCGGTAACTGACCTTGCCAGCTTCATCAATGTGACTTGAGCGCAAGTAACCAAGATCGCACAGACGTGGGCGAGCCTTGTAAACCTCGGCGTCACCAATAGTTCCTGGCAGGTCAACGACCTTGAATGGGAATCCAGTTGGAGAGGCGCGGTGATCTGTACGAACTCGCAAATTACCTTCACGGGCAGCCTGCAACATTTGTTCGCGATATTCCGGAAGCAAACCTGATTCATTACTTAATGCAAACAGCGAACCAACCTGAACGCCTTCTGCGCCAAGAGCAACTGCATCAGCAACTGATTCTGGAGTTGCGCGTCCACCAGCAAGCCAGAATGGCAAACCAACATCAGCAACCTTTGGAATGTTTGCTTCATCCTTTGGACCGTAACCAGTTTCAGTGTCTTGAAGTTTGCGAGGTGGGGCGTTGTGTCCGCCAGCCATAAAGTGCTCAACAACAAAACCATCTGGGCGAGTTATTTCATCACGAGCTAAATAAGAAGCAAGAACTTCCGCAGTCACAATTGCTAAGAAAGCTGGGCGAGGTAATTCAGGTGCTTTACCAAATGATTCAAGTGGATTGAATTCCAAAATTGGAGCAGCCATTCCAGCTGGGCGATCCGAATCAATACTTAATTGTCCTGGCTTGCCTTGCGAGAAGTCAGTCATAAGTTTTGGGATCTCGCGCGGGATTCCAGCGCCCATCAAAATTGCATCGACGCCGGCAAGCATCGCGCCATAAAGTGCAGCCGGAGTTGCGGTCTGAAGTTTTTCTAGAAAGTTGATTCCAACTTTTCCGTTACCAGATTGCTTAGCAAGCCAAACTTCTACGAAGTTCGATGCCACAGCAAGTTGATCGTGTTCTTTGTGAGCGTCAAGACTCAAGCGGCGCATTGGACGAAATGGTTTTCCCTGTCGACCTTCTGGCTTGTAAAACTTTGCGAGAATTTCTTCGGCAACTTCTGGATAAGGGAAGTGAGCAAGGGCTTCTTGCATATGACCGCCTTCATCACCGTTTTGCAAGCGACGTGTTACGACAGTTTCTAACGCAGTACCTGAGACGACACCGAGTTGTCCCTCATTTGCCACAGTGCGAGCTAAGTACCAAGAAGATACAGCTGCACCCATGCCACCTTGAATAATTGGTGGCAAGCCCAGGTTATTCATGAAGTCTCCAAAACCTCTCGTTGGCTACGGTAACGTAACCTACGCTAGCGTAACCTACGCAACCGTAGGTTGGGGCTTAAACCACCAGATAGTGGGTTTTTTGGAGTAAATGTCTAAGAATTTAGGGATTCTGGTTGGATTTCAGCAGATTCTGGCGTCTTTCCTTCGAGCTGGCGAACGGCAGGGACCGAGATCATTACAGCCAGAATGGCTATGAATATGACGCCCATGTAAATCAGAGTTGTTGAAGATCCAAACTTTTCCGTTATTGGACCGGCCACGATCAATCCCAGTGGAGCTAAAGCCAGCGAACCAAAGGCGTCATATGAAGTAACTCTTGAAAGTGACTCACGTGGAATGTTGCTTTGCATTGCGGTCTGCCACAAGACAAAAAAGAAATCAAATGCGATTCCCGCGAAGAAGGCACTCACCATAATCAGTGGAACCCAGTTAGTTACACCCATAGTCAAAATCCAACCCGCAACTGCAACTTGTGCACTAAGTGCAATTACTAATGGATGCTTTGGCCGAATCTTTAATGAAAATAGAACTCCGGCAACCATTCCTGCCGAAAGAGCTGCCAAAATCCAGGACCAAGGCTTTGGTCCACCAAGCTCTTGCTCTGCGTGAACCGGGCCAACAACAGCAAAGACGCTTTCAAAAATCATGTTGAGAATCGCATAGCCGGCAACAACAGCTACAACCCAGCTGCGACTTATAAATTCTTTCCAGCCATGTACAAGATCTCCATAAACAGTCGGTGAGTGCTCAGATTGAACTCGAGTCTTTCCATATTTACGCAGTGTGAAAACCAGCAAGCCCGCAATCAAGAAACTAATTCCATCCGCAACCATTGCCCAGCCTGCACCGATTCCAGCCACAAGGATTCCGCCTGCAACAGTGCCCGCGATGTTTGCGCCATTGGCGCCTAACCCAACGACCGCATTGGCAGACTGCAAATCTTCCTCGGCAACAATCTCTGGCATCAAGCCCGCAAAAGCTGGCCACCACAATGCATTTAGCGAACCGCTAATGAAAGCGATGATTGCCAAACTCAAAACTGTTGCTGTGCCATTTATCAGCATCACTCCATTTGCAATCACAAATGCGCTGAGCAATACGTCGGATACTCCGACCACCATTGCGCGGGGAAATCTATCTGCAATTACGCCGCCAAATAACATGAATAAAACCATGGGACCCATTTGTGCAGCCATGACAATACTTAGTGAGGAAGCGGTTGCCTCTTCCAGACTCAACACACCAAATGCCAATGCGATCGGACCTAAACCATTTCCAAGATTTGAAATGATACGAGCGATCAACAAAGTCTTAAAGGCAGGCACAAGCCAAAGTCGCTTTAAATCAGCAAGCATTTTTATCGCGCCGATAAATCAGTGTTGGCATCATTAACCCAATTGATGACACCCTGCCAAGGAGTCCAGCCTTCTTCAACTGCAAAGTGTCCGGCACCTTGAATTGCAACAAATGGCAGGTCTAGCGGCTTTGCATATGTTTGTTCAATTCCTCTTGGCAACCAATGATCTGACTCGCTACCAACCAGCAAAGTTTCCTTAGCCGCCTTATGCGCTGCGGACTTAACTGCAGGATTCAAAAGGTCTAATTGAAAATCTGAAACTTCACCGCACAGATCTGGATCAGCCGGAGCCACCAGCATTACGCGTGAAGCTTGCTCCTTAAGAATCTCGCTCTGGGCAATGTGTAGCCAAGTTAAACAGCCAAGGGAATGGCCAAACACAATTAGTTCGCCATCTCCGGCTTCATTGAGCATGTCCAGTTCGACTTTCAAAACTGCAAGCCACTTTGCCAAGCTGGGCAAATCGGTATCTGGTAACTGCGGGTAGGCAACAACATGACCTTCTTTACGCAGGGCTGTGGCCAATAGCCGGTGCCAGTGACCATCGGGGCGATCGTTGCCCCAGCCATGAATAATCAGTACCCGCTTCATGTATGCAACATTAGCGGTCGCTGCAATAGGTCTTCGCCGTAGAATAAGTAAATGGCTGAATATCAAATTACCTATTGGCGTGACTTTCCTTCGATGGTTGTAGCTAGAAGTGGTGACGAGACTGTGAAAGTCTCACTGGCCAGTCGCTTTCAAGAAGCAATTGATGAAGCCGCAATGAGATTAGATGCTGCTGATGCAGATGCATACCTAGATGGTTGGATTCGAAGTGATTGGACTTTAGTTGATGGCGAGCCCGCCGAAGTAGCTGAACGCATTAGCGCCGAACTCGAAAACACTCTTGACGAAACAGCACTACAAGCAATGCTCGACAAACTTTCCTAATAAAGGGGTAGACATGGCAAACGTATATGAATGGCTAGATGCCGGTAACACACTTGTTGGTGATGGTGCCATGGGTACTGCACTTCAGGATCTTGGCTTAATCGATGGTGGCGCACCTGAGTTATGGAACGTTGACCAATCTGCAAAAGTCGCATCTGTGCTAGACGGCTATGCAGCTGCTGGTGCCAACGTGGTGACTACAAATACTTTTGGTGGAACAAAGGGTCGTCTAGAAATGCATGACCTTGGCGACCGAGTTTTTGAATTGAACAAAGCAGGATCTGAAGTTGCCCGATCCGTAGCTGACAAATATGAAAATGTTTTTGTATTTGGAGACGTCGGTCCCTCTGGTGAGTTGATGGAACCAATGGGCGCCTTAACCCCTGAATCTGGTCAAGCATTGTTCGCCGAACAAATTAAAGGACTTGTAGCTGGTGGCTGCGATGCAATTTTGATTGAAACTATGAGCGATCTTGGTGAAGTTGCTGCTGCTGTTGCTGCGGCAAAAGAAGTTGCGCCAGGAATGCCAATTGTGGCAACGCTAAGTTTCGATACAAACCTTCGCACCATGATGGGCGTTAAGCCTGCACAGGCCATCACAGAAATCGCTGCCATGGGTGTTCGCTTGATTGGCGCAAACTGTGGTCGCGGTACTGATGAGATGCGCATAATTGCCAGCGAACTTGCAGATGCCAAGCCTGCTGACGTGCACGTATTCATTCAGTCCAATGCTGGATTACCTCAACTTGTTGGCGCTGACTTCGTTTACACCGGAACCCCATCTGAAATGGGCGAATTCGCATTAGAGATGAAGGCTCTTGGAATCAATGC
>JBILBY010000003.1:0-17312 GCA_044353415.1 Candidatus Nanopelagicales bacterium
GCATTCCGCCCGCGCTTATTCCTGCAATCTCTTCCACATGCTCTATCGCTTCGCGTTGCGCTAAGTAGATTTCGTGCGCTGCTTCGTATTGTGCAGCAAGTTCTGGATCCGCTGCAATTGCATCGGCCAATTCTTTCATCACGCCATTTGCTTCCAGTGTGCCAATTGCGCCAGTGGCTTTGGGGCACGTCATGTAATACAGCGTTGGAAATGGAGTGCCGTCGTCCAAGCGGGGCGAAGTCTTAAGAACATCAGGCTGACCGCACGAACAGCGATGTGCAACTTCGATGACACTTCTTGGGTCTCGTCCGAGTTGGGCACGTACTGACGCGAAATCTTCTGGGGTAAGCATATGTTTACTGAGGCAGATCGTCGGACTGCACAACTAGCGGGTCATCAGCTGGTGGCGGGTTGTCTGCAAGCTTGGCACTAGTCCAAAGTTTTGAGTACCAAGCGGAATCGTCGTTTGGCACTAAAGCTCCCGAAACTCCTTCGATGGCAGTGCTGGTCTCTTCGTCAAGAACTACAAATCCGATTTCGCCTGGGAATACATAGTTAAGTCGTTCCCGAGCCAGAGCCTGCAAATAAGCCGGATCAGAAAGTCTTGTCTGTCGGCTTTTCAATTCATCAATCTTGGCCTGTTGTGAAACAACTTGTTGTTCTAAGTCTTTAATTTCGCGTCGTTCTTGAATCAAAGCGCGAAGTGGAACAGCTAAAGTCAGCATGACAAAAACGCCCGCAAGAATCATTGCAATTGCGCGGGCGTTTATTCTCGGAGAAGGTGCCACGTCTTAATTGTGCCGTGCTTAGCCCTTGAAACGAGGGAATGCACTAAGTCCGGCGTATCGTGCCGTTTCATCAAGATCTTCTTCGATACGCAGTAACTGGTTGTACTTCGCTACCCGATCCGAACGTGCTGGTGCACCACTCTTGATTTGACCGCAGTTAAATGCCACTGCAAGATCGGCAATCGTGGTGTCTTCAGTTTCGCCTGAACGATGGCTCATCATTGTGGCAAAGCCAGCACGATGCGCCATTTCAACGGACTCTGCAGTTTCGGTAAGAGTTCCGATTTGATTTACCTTGACCAAAAGCGCATTTGCTGACTTAAGTTCAATGCCCTTTGCAATGCGCTCAGTGTTTGTTACGTAGTGATCATCACCAACGATTTGAATTTGGTCACCCATTACTGATGTGAAATGCACCCAGGAATCCCAGTCATCTTCAGCTAGTGGATCTTCAATTGAAACGATTGGGAAGTCTTTCACCAACTGGGCGTATAGTTCAATCATTTTTTCGGTTGAACGAGCAGTGCCTTCGACATGGTAATTACCATCTTTATAGAATTCCGTGGCTGCCACATCCATTGCTAGGGCAACTTCAGAACCTAATTTGAATCCAGCTTTAGTGATCGCTTCAGAAATAAGTTCAAGTGCCGCGCGATTGCTTGTCAAGTTAGGTGCAAAGCCACCTTCATCGCCAAGACCAGTTGAAAGTCCGTTTGATTTCAAAACACTCTTAAGTGAGTGGTAAACCTCAGCACCCATTCTTAGCGCGTCATGAAATGAGTCTGCGCCAACTGGAGCAATCATGAATTCTTGGAAGTCAACATCGCTATCTGCATGTGCGCCACCGTTAATGATGTTCATCATTGGAACTGGAAGTACGTGGGCATTAGGTCCGCCGATGTAGCGATACAAAGGTAGGCCAGCAGATTGTGCTGCAGCTTTTGAAACTGCCATGGAAACACCGAGAATTGCATTCGCACCTAAGCGGGCCTTATTGGGTGTGCCATCAAGGGCAATCATTGTGTCGTCAATAAATCTTTGATCGGTAGCGTCGAAGCCAATAACAGCCGGCATGATTTCGTCTTCTACTGCGATGACTGCCTTGATTACGCCTTTACCTAAGTAGCGCTCATCGCCATCGCGTAATTCAGCTGCTTCGAAAGCTCCAGTTGAAGCACCAGATGGAACTGCAGCTCGACCAACGCTGTCATCGTCAAGCGTGACTTCAACTTCAACCGTTGGATTGCCACGGGAATCTAGAATTTCGCGGGCTCTAACATCAGAAATACTTGACACAGGATTACTCCAATAGATTCTTTGGCGTTACATGCGAGGCTTCCCCGCCGTTGGATAAAGTCTACCGATTTTGATTTAGTGTCTGAAAAACCGTTACTTAAAGGCCTTCAGATTCCCTGACTCGGCTGCGATAGCGCATCATTTCGGCACGCAAAACTGACTCGGCATCGATGTCTGCCTCACGCGCAAGTTCAACGGAAGCCACTAGCAAGGCCGCAATCTGTTCTTGGTTAACTTCGCCAATGACATCACGTAAAGATTCTTTAACTTGTGAATCTCCTGCGACAACACCACTTTTTCGGGCCCGATAAATCAGCTGGGTAGCAAGTTGAAGTGCTGGCATAGCCTGTGGCACGCCATCGGTAACCGATTCACGCTGTTTCTCTTCTTCTTTAATCTTTGCCCAGTTAGCTTCAAGTTCTTCATTTGTTGTGACAACTAAGTCAGTAAACACGTGTGGATGACGTCGCACTAACTTGTCGACAACACCTTGTGCGATTGCATCTAGCGAGAAGGTGGGGTCAGATTCTTGAGCAATCCGGGCATGGAACACAACCTGCAAAAGCAAGTCGCCCAGTTCTTCGCGCAGTGAACCCAAGTCACCTTGATCCATTGCCTCTAGGGCTTCATAGGTTTCTTCGAGTAAGTAGCGCGCCAGACTCTCGTGAGTTTGTTCGGCATCCCAAGGACAGCCCCCTGGACTTCGAAGTTGGTCCATCACCTGGACAAGTTGTTCTACAGGTGAAGTCATTTTTTATTAACCCAGTGAGATTGGTAGTGGGACTGACAAAGTTTCATCACCTGGTGTGCTGATGAGATTACTTGGATCCCATTTACCAAACCTTGGATTCAATTCCACGCCAAGCTCTTCACTCAAAGCTGTTAAATACTCAGTCATTGCTAAGAATTGAGTTTGGTTGTCTGCACCTGGAGCAAGTTTCTCCATCAGAATGCGCTGCACCATAACTTCGTACATAAAGCCTTCGACGTCTTCTGCTGGTACCGCGTTTTGGGAAACTAGCTGGGCTTCGACGGATTCTTTTGCGTATTGCGCAAATACTTCATCTCGGTACGCAGCTACATCGCGTTCAGTAACTTTGATTCCCTCGCGCGCAACAACTTCTTCAAAAAGTGATACCCGAACAAAGTGATCTACCGCGCGCTGATTGATCTGAATCAAACTTGGAACCTCGCTGATAAGTGAAGGATCGGTAATTTGAATTTGGGCGCGAACTTTGTCGACGCGCTCTGCTACTGCTGAGGCTGGAATAACTTTGCCATTTACTACAACGGCGCTACCTGCAAGTTTTGGCGAATCGGAGCATCCGGTTAAAACTGCAACGCCGAGAACCAAAGTTGCAACCAAACGAAGTTTCACAGATGTTCCTTTCAAGAACCAACCTTCTAATTTTATTAGGAAGATGCAACTACTGATGACACCCAGGTATTAACCCATTCCACAAGGTCAATATCTGCTGCCTGGCTAGCAGAGCCAATCAAAGCACCCTTAGGTCGAGGCACAACAATGGTACGAGTTGCGGGCTTTATCACTGATCCTGGATACAGCCGGTTTAATCTCAATGCTTTGGATTCTGGAAGTTCCACTGGGGAAAACTTCACATGGCTTGATGTGGCAATCACTTCAGTAATGCCAACTGCCTGCAACGAGACTCGCAAGCGGGCGATCGAAACCAAAGTTTCTACAGGCGCCGGCATCGAACCGTATCGGTCAGCCAGCTCCTCAACTACTCCTGTTACATCTTCATTGGTTCTGGCATCAGCCAGACGTCGGTAAGCCTCAAGGCGAAGTCGCTCTTCAGGTACGTAGGTGTGTGGCAAGTGGGCGTCCACTGGCAACTCAACTTTCACTACGTCTTCAACAATTGCGGCGCCACCGGTTTTAACTTCTTCGACCGCTTCACTGACTAAACGAACGTAAAGATCAAAACCAACATCAGCAATGTGGCCACTTTGTTCGCCACCCAGTAAGTTTCCAGCACCGCGAATTTCCAAATCCTTCATAGCAACAGCCATGCCAGATCCCAGGTCAGTATGTGCGGCAATTGTGGAAAGTCGATCGTGGGCATTTTCGCTTAATGGTTTATCCGGTGCATACAAGAAATAGGCATAGCCTCGTTCCCGACTGCGACCTACTCGACCACGCAATTGATGCAGTTGCGACAACCCAAATGTGTCAGCTCTATCCACGATCAAGGTATTGGCATTTGGAATGTCTAAGCCGCTTTCAATGATTGTGGTCGAAACCAAAATGTCGTACTTGTGTTCCCAGAAGTCAACGATGATCTGTTCTAGCAAAGTTTCATTCATCTGACCATGAGCAACTGCAATGCGAGCCTCAGGAACTAGCTCAGCTAACTTGCTTGCTACTCGATTTATGCTTTCTACGCGATTGTGAACAAAGAAGATTTGGCCTTCACGAATTAGTTCTCGGTGAATCGCAGCTGTAATGAATTTTTCATCGTATGGGCCAACTGTGGTTAAAACTGGGTGACGTTCTTCTGGTGGCGTTTGAATCGTGGACATTTCGCGTAGCCCAGTAACGGCCATTTCGAGAGTTCGCGGAATTGGAGTTGCCGACATAGTTAGCATGTCGACATTTGTTCGAAGTGCCTTTAGATGTTCTTTATGTTCAACACCAAATCTTTGCTCTTCGTCAACAATCACTAAACCAAGATCTCTGAAGCGGACTTCTGGATTAAACAGGCGATGCGTGCCAATCACCATATCTATCGAACCATCTGTGATCCCACTTATGACTTCGCGAACTTGAGCATCGGTTTGAAACCGGGAAAGCGCAGCTAACTTGACTGGGAATTGGGCGTATCGACGGGAGAACGTTTCAAAGTGTTGTTGAACTAACAAAGTTGTTGGAACCAAGATGGCGACTTGCTTGCCATCTTGCACAGCTTTAAATGCGGCACGCACTGCGATTTCGGTTTTTCCATAACCCACATCGCCACAGACCAATCGGTCCATTGGAACGTCATTTTCCATGTCCCGCTTAACTTCATCAATCGTTACAAGTTGATCTGGGGTTTCGACATACTCAAAGGCGTCTTCTAGTTCGCGTTGCCAAGGACTATCCGGTGAGAAAGCAAAGCCTTTACTTGCCATGCGGGCTGCGTACAGGCGAATCAATTCGCCAGCAATCTGTCTGACTGCTCGACGTGCCCGAGACTTAGTCGCAGCCCAATCCCCACCACCAAGGCGATTAAGGGATGGTGCTTCCCCACCTACGTATCTGGTCACTTGATCTAGTTGATCACTTGGAACGTAAAGTCGATCCCCGCGTTGCCCACGCTTACTGGCTGCGTATTCAATAACTAGATATTCTCGCGTTGCATTTGCAACTGTTCGTTGCGACATTTCGATGTATTTTCCAACACCATGTTGTTCATGAACTACAAAATCACCGCTTTTGAGAGTTAATGGATCAATTACAACTCGTCGCTTACTTGGTAATGATCTGTTTTCTTTCGAGGCATCTCGACTTCCGAATAAATCAACTTCAGTAACCAGAACAAATCCGGCTGAATTCACTTGAATTCCAAATTCTTGATGACCAACGGTTACTTCAATGACTTCATCTTTCAAGTCAGCCGTTAGTTCTTCAGTCTGCCGAGCTGGAATTCCTAACTCCATCAAAGTCGCAACTAATCTTTCGGTTGATCCATGTCCAGCCATGGAAACTGCAACCCGCGATCCGGCTTTCCACCAAGTGCGAATGTCTGCAACGAAGTCTTCGATTTTGGAACGGTAGTCAGGAGTAGCTTCAATATTTGGTGACTCGTCTGTCGGTCCAGCCAAAGTTGTTAGCCCAAGCCAAGCGTGCGAATTGCTTTCATCTCGAAGTTCTCGATAATCCCGAAACGCACTTGCCTCTAAGTCAATTGGTGAAACATTTCCGGCGGTTGCATTACTCCACGATGCCTCTAAAAACTCAGCGCTGGTTGAAACTAATTCATGAGCTCTAGTTTCTAAGCGTTCTGGTTCAGCTTCGATAATCACGGACTTAGCGTCGATTACATCGATAAGCATTTCCAGCTTTGGAACCAGAACTGGAATCAAACTTTCCATTCCCTCAGCTGCGATTCCGGCCGCTATCTTTTCCAGCATTTCGGATAACTCTGGGTGTGAACCGATCAGACTTGCTGCTTTTGCTGCCACGCCATCAGTGATTAAGAGTTCCCGACAAGCTGTCGCAAAAATCTGATCTACCGCAATTCCAAGCGAGCGTTGATCGGCAATTGAAAATGCGCGAATCTCTTCTACCGTGTCACCCCAGAACTCAACGCGTAATGGATGCTCTAGAGCTGGTGGAAAGAGATCAACAATGCCACCGCGCACTGCGAACTGACCCCGACGATCAACTAGGTCAACTCGATCAAATCCCAGGCGCGAAAGCTCAGTCACGAGTTTTTCTAATGAGAAGTCATCTCCAGTTGAAATCTTTAGCGCCGGGACATCGCCAAGCCCAGCCACGATGGGTTGGATGAATGCTCGCGCGCTTGTGACCAGGACCTTGATCGGAGCAACTTCTTTTGGATGAGCAAGCCGGCGCAAGACTGCCATGCGTCTTCCAACCGTGTCGCTGCTGGGACTAAGTCGTTCATGCGGCAAAGTTTCCCAAGCTGGAAATACTGCAATGTTTTCTTCCGGCACAAAATCTCTAAGCGAGTTTGCTAAATCTTGTGCGGCTCTTTCAGTTGCTGCAATCAAAACTACTGGGCGAGTTTTAGCAACAGTTGCACTAACGTATGGAATCGCACTCTTGGTTACTGCTAATCGAACCTTTAACCCTGATTCCAGGTCCGATAGTGCGCCTTGAACTATCTGATCGTTAGCGATGGCATCGCTAATCAACTTAAGTGTCATTTAGTTTCCAGAGCATCAACTATGGTCGCAGTTAGCTCAGGGCGACAAATCAAAATGTCTTTTACTTTCAAGTTCACTTTGTTTAGTTCAATTGGATTGCCACTGCAGTCAGAGACCGAAAGTCCGTTGTGAACTGCAATACCTAATGGCGCAGCCAAATCCCATTCATAGAATCCACCAGAGTTGAAATAGACATCTGCTTTGTCAGCCAAGATGGCACCGACTTTTGCGCCAACTGATCCCATTGGGATTACTTCTACCCCGCCTCGCTGCGGAAAAGTTTCTTCAAGTTTTTTGATTACTGCGGGTAGCTCACGCGGCGGCCGGCTACGAGATACCAAAATTCGAATTGGGGCACCAACAGGTTGGTAGCGCTGGACCGGTTCATCCATTGACCAAAGTTCTTTGCGTGCTGGAACGGCCAAACTAGCCGCGCTGATTTGGCTTGGATTCGGTGAACTAGCTTCCCAAAGCGCAATGTGAACTGCGAAGTCCTCACCACCAGTTGAATATTGCGCAGTGCCATCAAGTGGGTCAATTATCCAAACTCGCTTGGCATCAAGTCGAGCAACTTCTAAGTCGCCTTCTTCACTGAGCACTACATCTGTTGGTCTATGGATCGAAAACTGTTCCATGAGGTAATCATGTGCAACTCGATCGCCTTCGCTACCGAGAACTTCTTCGGCCAAAACTGAATGGGTTTCGTCTTCGCCTCCGGACAAACTCGCAGCATGGTTTCGTAAACCAATTAGTAGAGTTCCAGTTTCCCGAGCAAGTTTGCGAGCTAACTCATGATCATTCATGAGTTATACAAATTCTGCGTTTCGATCAAGCCTTTGGTAATCAAGGCTGATACTGCTTCACAGCCTTGGGACTTCAAAATTTCAACTTCGGCACTTTCGGAGCTGGCAAAGTTTCTTAATACAAAGTCTGCGGGATCTTGCTGACCTGGTGGCCGGCCAATACCTAGACGTACGCGGAACCAATCTCCGCTTCCCATAGCCGAACGAATTGATTTCAAACCATTGTGGCCGTTGTCACCACCGCCAAGCTTTACCCGGATTGCGGCAAGTGGAATATCCAGTTCATCGTGCAGCACGATAATTTGCTCGGGCGCAATTTTGTAAAACTTCGCTAGTGCCTTTACTGGGCCGCCAGATTCATTCATGTAAGAAAGTGGTTTAACTAAAACTACTTGCGCACCACTGATTCGGGTTTCACAAACATCAGCAAGTGCTCTTTTATGTCTGGTTAACTTTTCAGAATTCTGTGAAACCAGTTCATCGATAACCATGGCACCGATGTTGTGGCGCGTAGATGCGTAAGTGGGACCCGGGTTACCGAGTCCCACTACAAGCCACGCACCGTTATCTGACACGGTCTTACTCTGCAGATTCCTCTGCAGGTGCATCGCTGCTGGCGTTATCGCTACTGCCAGAATCTGCGCCTGCTTCAGCAGCTGGTGCACCAGTTGAAGCTTCAGCTTCAGCGCGAGCTGCAGCCTTTGTCTCTGCAAGTGCGATTGCGGCTGCAGCGTCTGCTTCTTGACGTGCATGTGATTCAGCGGCATCGCGAGCTAAAGTAGCTGCTTCGGCTGCGGTTACGTAAACCAAGTCAACGTGTTCGATGCCACGAGTAACTGGATCAATCTGAAGGTCGCGAGGTGCAACGGTTTCAGTCTTTCCGTTAAGAACGATGTCAAGAGAAGTTACTTTCTTGCGAAGAGTAAGTCTCAAGTTATGTGCATCCAGGGCAATGTGGATTGGAGCAATTCCGTGCCCGTAAACCACTGCTGGAACTTTGCCGTCACGGCGAAGACGACGTGATGCGCCCTTGCCAAAATCTGAACGGGCTTCTGCGACTAATGCGTCACTCATTTGTTTCTCCTCGTACTAGGTCATTTATGGATAGCTCCACAACGGACCTTCGTCGATTACGGCTTTTTAGGGCCCTCGCCGAGGAGCATCCCTAGGTTAGCCCAGGTCAGTACCCAAGGCCAAAACGAGCGAGATTACTTGACTTATACGACCTTGATTTAACGGGAGTTCTTAGACTCCGACGTGGTCGAACAAGCTGGCAACTGAACCTTCATCAAATACTTCCTTGATGGCTCGAGCCAGCAATGGCGCAATCGGAAGAATTGTTAGGTTTGCGAATTGATTTTCCGGTGGAATCGGAAGCGTGTCAGTTACGATCACTTCGCGAATACCTGAATCCTGCAAGCGCTGGGCTGCAGGTGACGAGAAGATTCCGTGGGTCGCAGTAACGATTACATCGGATGCGCCATTTTCAAATAGAGCTTCAGACGCCTTAACGATGGTGCCACCGGTATCGATCATGTCGTCAACTACAACGCAGATGCGACCCTTAACGTCACCAACTACTTCAAGGACCTTGGCTTCGTTTGGTACATCTGGATCGCGACGTTTGTGCATGATCGCAAGTGGTGCGCTCAAGATGTCAGTCCATCGTTCAGCCACACGCACGCGACCAGCATCTGGAGATACGACGGTGATCTTGTCGCGATCAACAGTGCGACCTACGTGCGCGGCAAGAATCGGAAGTGCAAACAAGTGATCAACCGGTCCGTCAAAGAAACCTTGAATTTGAGCAGTGTGAAGATCCACACTCATCAAACGATCTGCGCCAGCAGTTGCAAAAAGATCTGCCATCAAACGAGCTGAGATCGGTTCGCGGCCTGCATGCTTTTTATCTTGGCGAGCGTATCCATAGAACGGAGCTACAACTGTGATTCGCTTTGCCGAAGCGCGTTTTAGGGCATCGACCATAAGCAAGTGCTCCATGATCCATTCGTTAACTGGTGCTGTGTGTGTCTGTAGTACGAAGACATCGCAACCACGAATTGATTCTTCGAAGCGAACAAAGATTTCGCCATTTGCAAAGTTGTAAGCCCGAGTAGGAACTAGTTCAACACCAAGGTTGTCAGCTACGGCTTGCGCTAATTCAGGGTGTGACCGGCCTGCGATAAGAACCATCCGCTTTGCATTGTTCTGCGTGATGCCAGTCATCTATGTTCCTTTACTTGGAGTTCTTATGGGATGAGTCTGCCAGTGCGGCCTTAGCCGAGTCGCTACCGGGTCTACGTCGAAGCACCCAATCGACAATGTTGCGTTGACGCGCCCGACCAACAGCCATGGAACCAGCGGGCACATCTTCAGTAATTACTGAACCAGCGGCCGTGTAAGCTCCATCGCCAATGACCAGTGGCGCAACCAACATGGTGTCGCTGCCGATCCGAACATGGCTGCCGACTTGAGTGTGGTGCTTTTCTTGGCCGTCGTAATTCACAAATACTGTGGCAGCCCCGATGTTGGTGCCTTCGCCGATCGTGGCATCTCCTACGTAAGAAAGGTGTGGAACTTTGGCATTGACTCCGAGGTTTGCATTCTTCATCTCAACGAAGCCGCCAGCTTTAGCGCCAGCTCCAAGAACTGTGCCTGGGCGGAGGTAGGTGTACGGGCCAACATTTGCGCCTTCACCAATGACTGCGCCGTTTGAAGTTGTTCGAATTACAGTTGCGCAATGATCAGCAACAGTGTCATGCAGTGAACAATCTGGACCAATTGTTGCCCCGCCGCGAATCGTGCTGGCGCCAGTAATCGAAACATTGGTCAAAAGAGTCACGTCTGATTCAAGAACTGCAGTGCGATCAATCCAAACTGAGCTTGGATCCACCATGGTCACGCCAGCCATCATCCATTCATTGTTGATGCGGTTTCGCAGAATTGCGCCAGCATCAGCAAGTTGGCGACGGTCGTTCACACCAAGAATATTTTCTTCTGAAGTTGCAATCGCAGAAACTTCATGACCTTCACTTCGCAAGATTCCAAGTACGTCTGTTAAGTACTGTTCGCCTTGGGAATTATTCGTCGTTAGCTTTGCAAGACTTTCGCGCAGTAACTTTGCGTCGAATGCGTAGACGCCTGAATTAACTTCGGTGAGGAGTAATTCAGAATCAGTTGCATCTCGGTGCTCAACGATTTTTTCAAAATCATTACTGGCGCTACGAACTATGCGCCCGTAACCAGTTGCATCTGCCAAGTGAGCAGTTAACACTGCTGCAGATTTCCCAGCAAGGGCATCAAGAGTTAATTGCATGTCCGAGGTTGTAAGAAGCGGTGTGTCACCGGCTAGTACTAAGACTGGGCCAGTTAACTCCCCAAGTGCATCAAGTGCAATCTTGACCGCGTGACCCGTGCCGTTTTGCTCATCCTGTACCGCAGTCACAACTGCAGGATGAGCCTTGGCTAGATGATCTTGCACCTGGTCTCGACCGTGGCCAATAATTACCAAAGTCTTTTTGGCAGATAAATCTGAGGCCGCGTGGAGTACGTGGTCTAACAAAGTCAGCCCTAAGACTTCATGCAGGACTTTTGGCTTTGTGGATTTCATTCGGGTGCCAGCCCCGGCAGCTAGGACAATAACTGCGGCGGGCTGAGAAGTTTGCGCGCCCGTTGGTTTCACATACCTAGTTTACTGTTTCAAACTTGCTCCCGGACGTGGATTCGAACCACGATAAGCACCTCCAAAGAGTGCTGTCCTGCCATTAGACGATCCGGGAATGCGGACCGCGGTATCCCTGGCCTGCCTGCAAATCTTATTCGCCAAGGGGCAAGATTCCCAAAACGAATAGGATTTCTCACACCTTCGTACCCATTTGCGTACGAGCCAGTGACCAATTGCGCACGCGGTATCCTAAAGCGAGTACATCAGACAAAGGAATTTCTGTGGCAATCACACACGATCACGAAAACGACCTGGATCTATCCGGGCGTTCCCGCGTGTCTGATGCTGACCGAGTTCGCATGACAGGTCATGAACGTCGGGCCCAGCTCGTTGAAGTTGGCCGCATGCTTTTTGCGGAAAAGGGATTCGAATCCGTAACTGTTGAAGAAATTGCGAACACTGCGAATGTTTCCAAGCCAGTTGTCTACGAACACTTCGGATCAAAAGACGGTCTGTACGCAGTTGTTGTTGACCGCGAAATGACTTACTTACTTAACTCGATTACCAAGGCTTTGACTGCGGTGCATCCGCGATTGCTGTTGGAACAAACCGCTTGTGCGCTATTTGATTACATTGAATCCAACACTGATGGTTTCCGAATCTTGTTACGTGACTCTCCTGCTGCCTCATCTTCAACTACTCCAACTGGCAGCTTTGCGTCGTTGTTATCTGATGTGGCACAGCGAGTAGAAGAATTGCTTTCCAAAGAATTCAAGTTACGTGGCTTCCCATTCCAAATGGCACCGATGTACGCCCACATGTTCGTAGGAATGGTTGCGTTAACCGGTCAGTGGTGGCTAGATGAACGGGATACTCCAAAGGACGAAGTTATTGCACATCTCGTTAACTTAGTTTGGAATGGCGCTGTAGGCCTAGAGATCAACCCACGCTTGATCAGCCACAGAAACGAAAGCTAAGTTTTCTAACTTTCGTTAATTCTCTAAGCCAGCTGATTCTTCATCAAAAGGCAAAACAATATCTCGCAACACATTCGCTAACTTTTCTCGGTCTGCTTTTGACACCGTAGCTAGTAGCGATTTTTCTCGAGCTAACAATTCATCAAGCGCGCGATCAACTGCAGTCTTACCGGCTTGGGTAAGTTGAACCAAAACGCCACGGCCATCAGTTGGATCTGGCATCCGAGCCACTAAATTTTTTGATTCAAGTCGATCGATGCGGTTAGTCATAGTTCCGCTGGTTACAAGGTTTTGCGAAATCAAAGCTGACGGTGTTAACGCGTAAGGCTTTCCAGTTCTGCGCAACGCAGCCAACACATCAAACTCACCTGGCTCTAAGTCATTGGCCGCAAATGCTTCACGCCTGGCGATATCGAGGTGGCGAGCAAGTCTGGAAACCCGACTTAGAACTTGTAGTGGGGCAACATCTAGATCTGGGCGCTCTTGCTGCCAAGCATCGACAATCCGGTCGACTTCATCTGATGTGCTCATTTAAGAGAGTCTAGGAGATTATCTTGATGTCGAGATAACTCGCGCACCATGAACTGGTCCGTGAGTGCGCAAAACATCATCAACTAAGCCTGAAGCTTTAAGTGCAACAACTAAATCAATTGCACTGGATTCATCGCGAACCAAGAAGGCGCAGGTTGGGCCGCTGCCGGAAACTATTGCTCCCAATGCGCCATAATCAATTCCCTGCTCGAGAACTCGACCTAATTGTGGTCGTGAAGTTGTGGCAGCTAATTGCAAGTCGTTGTGCAGTAATCGGCCAAGCGCAGGTGCATCGCCGCGTGCAAGGGCGCTTAACAACTCGGTTGGAACTTCTGGTTCAGCTTCAAATTCCAGGCCGCGCAGTTCATCGGTCTTTTCATAAATCTGCGCAGTAGATAAACCTTCATCAAAAGTTGCAAAGACCCAATGAAAACTGCCACGAATCATTACTGGGGAAAGCACGTCGCCACGACCAACGCCAAGTGCGCAACCACCATGCAACATAAATGGCACATCGGACCCAAGAGTTGCAGCCATGGCATCAAGTTGATCGCGCGGGATTCCAGCGTTCCAATACGTGTCACATGCCACGAGTGTGGCTGCCGCATCTGCGCTGCCACCAGCCATGCCAGCTGCGATCGGAATTGATTTATCAATTTGAATATGAACGTTTGGTTCTTCGCCACACGCCCTAGCTACCAATTCGGCTGCCTTCCAGGCCAAGTTAGTTTCATCAGTTGGAATTCGATCAGCAAAAGCACCAAGGCCACTAATGGTCAGCGAATCTGCAGCCGAGACTGTGACTTCATCGTAAATTCCAACGGCTTGAAAGATCGTGGCAAGTTCGTGGTAACCCGAAAACTCTCGCGGTCCCACCCCAAGGTAAACATTTACCTTGCCAGGAACTCGAACGGTTACGGATTTGGTCACGGACTTAGATTACTTTCTTGGCACTCTGGGCGATAGCCACAAAATCTTGCAGGCTTAGCTGCTCACCGCGAAGCCCAGGATCCACACCAGCATCGCGCAAGATACCTTCCACGATCTGCGGTGATCCCAAGGCGCTACCTAGCGCAGTGCGAAGGGTTTTACGACGTTGCCCAAAGGCGGCGTCCACAATTGTGAAAGTTAGTTCGCGCAGTGCTGGATCAATATCGCGTTCTTTGCGGACCAGTCGTACTAAACCTGAATCAACATTCGGTGCTGGCCAAAATACATTTCGGCCAACTGAGCCCGCTTTCGTGACTTCGCCATACCAAGCCATCTTGACGCTGGGGACACCATAGATTTTGCTACCTGGCACTGCGGCCATACGATCTGCAACTTCAGCCTGCACCATAACCAAGATTTCGGTGAGCGATGGAAATGTTTCCAGGAAGTGCAATACGACTGGAACTGAAACGTTGTACGGCAAGTTTGCAACTAAATGAGTTGGCGCAATTGGCAGTTCGGTTATTCGCATGGCGTCAGCGTTTATAACCGTAAGGTTGCCCTGCAAGTTTGGTGCGTGCAATGCAATGGTCGATGGCAATGCGCCAGCCAAAACTGGATCAATCTCAACCGCTAGAACTCTTGCCACGTTTGGAAGCAGTGCCAGAGTTAGCGAACCAAGGCCCGGACCAATTTCAACTACAACATCGGTTTTGCTTACATGTGCCTGAGTAACAATTCGTCGAACCGTATTTGGATCAATGACAAAGTTCTGTCCCAACTTTTTTGTGGGAGTTGCATTCAATGACGCAGCAAGTGCACGAATCTCGGTCGCACCAAGCAGTGTTGATTCATTAACTGCTGATTCGGGGAATTCAGTCATTAAGTGGTTTAGTACCAGTTGCGATCGTAGAAGAAATCAAGAGCTTCGCATGGAGTGTCATAGCGATCTTCGATGTAGTCGGCGCCCCATTTGATTTGAGTAACCGGGTTAGTCTGCCAATCGTCACCAAACGTGGCCATCTTGCGACCTGGCAAACTTTGTGGAATTCCGTAAGCACCGGTAACTGGGTTAGTTGCTTTGTGATTCCAATTGCTCTCGCGGAACCATAAAGTTTCTAAACAAGAATATTGCTTTTCGCCCCAACCAAATTCTTGGTTGATCCAAAGTTTTGCATACTCTTTGTTGCCAGACTTAGTTCCAGTCTTACCTTCGGCAGTCGCAAGTGCTACTGCGATGTCTGCTGGATCTCCAACGCCACGAATCACGATCTGTTCAACCGGCTCAGTGGTTACAACTCGACCGATTTCAGTGCGAGAAACTTCATTGCCATCGACCAATTTAACTTGGTACGAAATTTCAGCTAATCCGGATTCGCCAGCCTGCTTAACAATGTCAGTTCCAGCCGCAATTGTTGCGTCTTCAGTGGCAGTGGTAACAAACTCGATTTCGGCTTCTTCAGTTACCACAGTGTTACTGATGGTGTGATTCTTAATGTCATAGGAAACCGTCGAATCAATCGCCAGGGCTGCCACGTCAATATATGGCGGAGCTGGTTCGGAGCTGTTTGCAGCGGTAATTCCACCCGTTAGCAATACTGCGGCGCTGGCCACAATTGCTGACCTAAGCGGGACATTATGATTTTTCGGGCGCGCATGACGACCAGGCGCACGATGGCGACCACGTTGCGTCATAACTTCCCCGCTTCATTTCGGTTTCAATTCCCATGAATAGATCCCATTGGAATTGAGCAGAAACTCCACGTTATCCCGAACCTCCCCCATTAAGGCAAGTTCGGATTTGTCAAAAAGGTCCAAAAACCCTTGCAGCGTTTGAAAAAAGAAGTTCACAAATTTCTTGCTCAGATTGCCCTCTTACCTCACAAATTGCTCTAACTGTCCAAGGGATGTTTGTTGAGGAATTTGCCTGGCCACGATTAGGAGCTGGGGTTAAAAACGGCGAATCTGTCTCGACTAAAAGCAAATGGTCAGGAATTTCCAGCACTGCGTCACGAAGTTGCTGAGCATTCTTGAAGGTAACCACCCCAGGGATAGACATGTACCAGCCCGCTTGCGCGCAAATCTTTGCCATCTCGGCATCACCGGAGAAGCAATGGAAAACTACAGTTTCTGGTGCGCCATGAGTTTCTAAAGTTTCAATGACATCTTTATGGGCATCTCGATCATGGATGATGACCGGTTTTCCGACTTCGCGAGCAATATCAATGTGGGCGCGAAATGACACATGTTGGGCGGCCGCTTGAGATTCTTCAGTTCGGTAGTAATCCAAACCGGTTTCACCAAGTCCTCGAACTTGTGGCAGCTTGGCCAGCTCAGCAATGGCCAGGAGCGAGTTTTCTAGATCAGTGTCATGTGCTGCAGCATTTGGGTGCAATGCCACAGTTGCCCAGACGTCTGGGTGCTCGAGCGCAGTCTTGGCTGCCCATTTCGAGCTGGCAACGTCACAGCCAACTTGAATCACTTTTGTGACATTTACCGACTTGGCTGCTGCCATCGCTTCGTTAACGTCGGGCAACACAAACTCGTCGTCAAAACTCACATCCATATGGCAGTGCGTATCCACGACCGGACCGACTAATGGCAACGCCAACTTCACTGCACTCACTCCTATACGTTAGCGATGAGTTGGTAGCCTAGGCTGGTTACAGGGCAGAAACGGGGTTGCCCAGCATTACTGCAAGGGCATATAAGTGATTCGTCGACTTCCAGGGCTTGATGGCTTACGTGGCATCGCAGTTCTGGCTGTCATCATTTATCACGCCGATGTTTCGCTACTTGTAGGTGGCTTTCTCGGAGTAGACGTTTTCTTCGTACTCTCAGGATTTTTGATAACAACGTTATTGATTAACGAATTAACTGAGACAAATACCGTCGATCGAGCGCGCTTCTATATGCGTCGAATTCGTCGCTTAATGCCGGCCCTATTCCTGGTTCTGTTTTTCAGTGTTTTGGTTTCTGGATTGTTCGTATTAGATGCGGCTTACCATGTTCGTCGAGACCTACCTTGGGCCATTACTTTTGTATTGAACTGGTCGTATCTGTTTTTTGAGCAGTCCTACTTTGTAAACATTTCTCGGCCACCACTGTTGCAACATCTTTGGTCACTTTCAGTGGAAGAACAGTTCTATGTCGTGTGGCCAATCATGTTGATTGCGCTTTACAAAGTGAAGATTGGAAAAATTTCACCTCGAGTGAAGATCTTTATTGCATCGGCAGTGCTCGCGATTGCATCAACGGCTTGGATGGTTCACCTTTCGGTATCAAATGGCTTTCCAATTCCAAATGACCCAAGCCGGGTTTATTTTGGAACTGACACCCATGCCATGGGTTTACTAGTTGGTTGCGCGGCAGCTGCACTTTGGCGATCTGAACGATTAAACGTTCGGTTAACTCCAGATCGCGCAGC
>JBILBY010000060.1:0-5545 GCA_044353415.1 Candidatus Nanopelagicales bacterium
TCGAGGCTGTCGAGTTGATGTCGTGCTGGGCGCAGCAACTCAGGAAAAACTCTTTGGAGTTCTAGACCTAAAAGGTGTAGCTGATTCAGTAATCGTTACAACTGATGACGGAACCTCAGGTGTTCGTGGCCGAGTCACTGACGTATTAGCTGATGTGATCACAAAGAACAAATCACAAGCGGTTTATGCCTGCGGTCCAATGCCGATGTTGCAAGCAGTTGCAAAGGTATCCCAAGACAACGGGGCATTTAGCCAGTGTGCAGTCGAGGAATCGATGGCATGTGGCATTGGCGTTTGCATGACCTGCGTGCTACCGGTGATTGGTGATGATGGCGTAACTCGGATGTCTCGCTCTTGTGTCGATGGTCCGGTCTTCCGCGGCGATCGTGTTCGTTGGGATGACGTACACACTGTGCCAAGTGATGCGTTTGGCGCACCACGTCCAGGTGGTCACTGATGTCTGTTGATTTATCGACCAGCCTTGGATCACTACAACTTTCTGCTCCAACTCTGACTGCATCAGGTTGCGCTGCTGCCGGCAAAGAACTTGCGCAGTTTGGTGATGTATCAACACTTGGGGCAGTAGTAACTAAGAGCATCATGATGGAGCCACGTTCCGGTCGAGCAACTCCTCGAATGGCAGAAACTCCAAGTGGCATGCTCAACTCCATTGGCTTGCAAGGCCCAGGCATTGAATCCTTTTTGGAAAATGACTTGGCGTGGCTTCGCGCAAACAATGTCACCACAATTGTTTCAATCGCTGGCAATAACGTTGAAGAATTTGGTGAGCTCGCTCGGATACTCGCCAAAGTCGAAGGTGTCGATGGCCTTGAAGTTAACATCTCTTGCCCAAATGTTGAGTCACGTGGTCAAGTGTTTGCTTGCAACCCAGTCTCAGCTGCCCAAGTCATCGAGACTGTTCGATCGGTTTGGCATTCTGATGCCCCAGTTCTGGCAAAACTTTCACCAGATGTAACAGACATTGTTGAAATTGCTCACAGTGTTGTTGAAGCCGGCGTTGATGGCGTATCAATGATCAACACCTTGCTTGGCATGGTCATTGACGTTGACCAAATGAAACCAATGCTTGGTGGCCGCACGGGTGGGCTATCCGGTCCAGCAATTCGCCCAGTTGCAGTTCGCGCAATTTACCAAGTGCATGCAGCCCTGCCACACTTACCAATCCTTGGCATGGGTGGAATTCGAACTGGACATGACGCACTTGAGTTCATTGCCGCAGGTGCCAGCGCAGTTAGCATTGGCACTGTTGTCTTTGGTGACCCAAGTGCACCGTGGCGCATTGCAAATGAATTAGGTCAAGAACTACAGTCCCGTGGCTACAACTCGCTCAGCGAAGTTGTTGGCTTGGCGCACCACAACTAAAGGAATAACGATGTCTAAAGCTCCGATCGCAGTAGCACTGGATGCCCCTGATCTAGCAACCGCGCGGGAATGGGCAGCTGCCGTTGCGCCACACGTTCAGGTAGTAAAGGTTGGCTTGGAAGTGTTCTTGCGCGATGGTCATGACGCAGTTCATGTTGCCCGCGAAGCAAGTGGCTGTGACATCTTCTTAGACGTAAAACTGCATGACATTCCAGCAACTGTTGCTGGCGCAGCTCATGCAGTAGCCAAACTGGCGCCTAAGTACTTAACGGTTCACGCTTCAGGTGGCCAAGACATGGTTAAGGCAGCCGTAGAAGCGTTGCCAGACACTTATGTAACTGCAGTAACCATCCTGACTTCACTTTCCCAAGATCAACTTGCGGCCATGGGTTGGAATGGTTCAGCCCAAGACATAGTTAAACGTTTAGCGGCGCAGTCGGTTGCAGCTGGAGCGCGCGCGATCGTTTGTTCGCCACAAGAAGTTGCTGCCGTTCGAGCCGAAGTAGGACCGGAGACTGTTTTGATCACACCTGGCGTTCGTCCGGCTGGATCAGATGCTGGTGACCAAAAACGGATTGCTACCCCAGAGCAAGCACTCTCAGATGGCGCTAACTTGTTGGTTATCGGACGGCCAATTACCGCAGCTGCGAATATCGCTGAAGCCGCAGCCACCATTGCTAGTAACATAGCGAAGTGGCCGTCCCAGTCTTAACTAATGAGCAACGCATAGCTGCGTCTGCCAAGGCTGTTGAAGTTCGAACCAAACGTGCCGCACTTCGTCGCCAATTAAAGGAATCAAAAGTTACCTTTACTGAAGTTCTTTCAGTTGCAGATAGTGATGACATTGTTTCTGGAATGCGCGTAGTAACAATTTTGGAATCACTCCCGGGCATTGGAAAAATCAAAGCTTCAGCATTAATGGAAACTTGCGACATCGCGTTATCTCGCCGCATGAAGGGATTGGGTTCGACTCAGGCCCAGAAACTTAAGGCAGCTCTCAATGGACGGGCCTCATGAGCGCCCATTTAGTTGTACTTTCTGGACCAAGTGGTGTTGGTAAATCTTCGGTTATTCGTGAAGCCCTGAAAGAACTTCCAACTACTTGGCTATCGGTTTCTGCAACTACTCGTGCCCCACGTCCGGGAGAAGTTCACGGCGAAAACTATTTCTATGTCAGCCAAGAAGAGTTCACGGACATGATTGCCAACAATGAACTCTTAGAGTGGGCTGAGTTTGCTGGCAATCGTTATGGCACACCTCGCAAATCTGCTGAAGAAAAACTAGCTCAAGGCATCCCAGTGCTTTTGGAAATTGAAGTGCAAGGCGCTCGCCAAGTTAGGGAATCCATGCCTGAGGCAGTCCTAGTTTTCCTAGAGCCACCAGCCTGGGCTGACTTAGAAGCTCGCCTTGCTGGCCGGGGGACTGAGACCGCTACCCAAATCCAAGAACGCTTAGATACCGCCTTAAAAGAGTTGGAATCATCGGGTTTCTTTGATCATGTGATCGTAAATGACGACGTTTCGCGGGCAGCCCGCGAGTTGGTACAATATCTCCAGTAAGAGTTTTCCCAAATCACTGATTTCAAGGAGTCCAACGTGACTGCAGCTGCTCCAGAGGGCATCACCAACCCACCGATCGACGAACTTTTGGCCGTCGCGGACTCCAAGTATGCATTGGTTATCTATGCAGCCAAGCGTGCTCGTCAGATCAACGCTTACTACTCACAACTTGGTGAAGGTCTTCTTGAATACGTTGGTCCACTAGTTGAATCCGGCAATCAAGAAAAGCCATTGTCAATTGCACTTCGCGAAATCAACGAAGGCAAATTGACCATTGAACCGGAAACTGCTGCTTAAGTCGGTTTAACCGACCGTAGTTATCGGAACTTTCCGTGACTTCCTCAGCACGAACAAAATCAATTAACGTAGTCCTTGGCGTCAGCGGCGGCATTGCTGCTTACAAAGTTGCCTCAATTCTTCGCCTTCTTACCGAAGCTGGACACAACGTACAAGTTGTTCCAACTCAAGCTGCGCTAAATTTTGTGGGCTCAGCAACTTGGGAAGCGCTTTCTGGCAATCCAGTTATCTCCGAAGTGTGGGATGACGTTCCTGATGTGCCACATGTGCGCATTGGTCAGGCCGCAGATCTAGTTATTGTGGCGCCAGCTACCGCAGACTTACTTTCTCGCGCAGCAAGTGGCGCAGCAAATGACTTACTTACAAATGTTTTGCTAACTGCTCGTTGCCCAATTGTTTATGCCCCAGCAATGCACACTGAAATGTGGCTTAACGCAGCTACTCAAGAAAACGTTGCAACGCTTCGTTCCCGTGGATCAATAGTTATCGATCCAGCAGATGGCCGATTAACAGGAGCCGATAGCGGGCCTGGTCGATTGCCTGATGCCGAAGAGATTGTTTCGGTTGCGCTTGGCGTATTGAGTGAACAAGATTTGTTAGGCCAAGACATTGTGATCACCGCAGGTGGCACACGAGAGTTTTTAGATCCAGTTCGCTTTCTGGGAAATAGTTCAAGCGGTAAGCAGGGAGTAGCACTCGCAATTGCTGCTCGCGATCGTGGCGCGAAAGTCACTTTGATTTGTGCCAACGCTTCAGTGTCAATGCCAGCTGGAGTAGCCATTGAAAACGTAATCACTGGCGATGACATGCACGCTGCGGTAATGAAGGCATCAATGACTGCGGATGCAATCGTTATGGCAGCAGCAATTGCTGACTACAAACCAAAATCAACGCATAGCTCAAAGATGAAGAAGTCTGACGATGGCTCTTCACCAACAATTGAGCTAGTTCGCACCACAGACATTTTGGCTGATCTGGTAACTCATCGAAACACTTCGCACCCTGACCAGATAATCGTGGGCTTTGCGGCCGAAACTGGTGATGACCATGGATCAGTACTTGAGCACGGTATTGCAAAACTTCAACGCAAAGGTTGCGACCTACTAGTCATTAATGAAGTTGGACCAAACCTGGCTTTTGGCACCGATGACAATGAAGTGACGATCTTGACTCGTGAGCCAGCCTCACAAACTACGGTTTCCAAGACCTCAAAGACTCAAATAGCCCATGCCATTTGGGATGCGGTAATCGCGCTACAGCACTAACAGATAGTGCAAACCCCTAGCAATTAGCCGATCCACTTGCTCAGCGGTGTACTCAAACCTGATAAAGTTCTAGAGGAAATGCGCACCTGACCAGGAGCCCCTAAGTATGCGCGCAGCCCACATACTTATTGTTTTCTATTTAGCAAAGGCACTTACATGTCAGGTCGCTTATTTACTTCCGAATCAGTCACTGAAGGTCATCCAGACAAAATGGCAGATCAGATTTCTGACGCCATCCTTGATGATCTATTGGCTCAAGATCCAAAGAGTCGCGTAGCGGTTGAAACCATGCTTACAACTGGACAAATCCACGTTGCCGGCGAAGTTACAACTAATGGCTTTGCCGACGTTATGGCACTTGTTCGCACTGTTGTTAACGAAATTGGTTACGACAGTTCTGAAAAAGGCTTTGATGGAAATTCCTGTGGCATCTCAGTTTCAATCGGTGCTCAGTCACCAGACATCGCACAGGGTGTTGACGATGCATTCGAAGAGCGCGTTTCAGGTTCCGAAGATCCATTAGATCGCCAAGGCGCTGGTGACCAAGGTCTTATGTTCGGTTACGCATCTGATGACACACCAGAACTAATGCCACTGCCAATCACAATCGCGCACCGTCTAGCTGAGCAACTAACTTCAGTTCGCAAATCTGGCCAGATGAGTTACCTTCGCCCAGACGGTAAGACTCAAGTAACGATCGAGTACGACGGCGATCGTCCAGTACGTCTCGATACAGTTGTGGTTTCATCACAGCACGCAGAAAACATTGATCTAGACAAGCAACTTGCGCCAGAAGTTCGTGCAAATGTTGTTGAGCCAATTCTTGCCAAATTCGACATTGATACAACTGACTTCAAGCTATTGGTTAATCCAACTGGCAAGTTCGTTGTCGGTGGACCGATGGGTGATGCTGGTCTAACTGGTCGCAAGATCATCGTTGATACTTACGGCGGTATGGCACGTCACGGCGGTGGCGCGTTCTCCGGTAAAGATCCATCAAAGGTTGACCGCTCAGCAGCATATGCAATGCGTTGGGTTGCA
>JBILBY010000061.1:0-5536 GCA_044353415.1 Candidatus Nanopelagicales bacterium
ACCCGACTTGTTGACTCAGTAATCACAGCACTTGCCGTGCGAGCTGGCTCTCCTGGAATTTATGACGCCTTATTCTTAAGCGACCCGGATTTAGTTGGAGTTCCAGAGCGCGGAACTAAGTTGATTTCTGAGGCATCTATTCCTGAGACTTTAAGAACTGCAATCCGCGAACGCGACCGCCAAGCCTGGGCATATTCAGAGTTGATTTATGAAGGTGGCCTAACTTCGCCAGGCCTTGTTGTAGGTTCCCCCGTTTCCATCCCACGAGTGGGGGCTTACGAACTTTATTTGCTATTCCCACTTGATGATGAGCAACGAACCATTGATCTGGTGCGACAGGGCGTTGCCGCAACCGGAATCATTTTGCTAGTGAGCTTGATGGTTTTGGCATGGTTTGTTACCGCTCGAGTTACAGATCCAGTCCGAGAGGCAGCGGAAATTGCTGTTCAAATTGCATCGGGTGACTTAGATCGACGAATGCAAGTCAACGGTGAAGACGACATTGCCAGACTGGCCGGCTCGTTTAATGAAATGGCAACGAGTTTACAAAGCCAGATCATTCGCCTTGAATCTCTATCCCAAGTTCAGCAACAGTTTGTGTCTGACGTATCGCATGAATTGCGCACTCCATTAACAACCGTGCGAATGGCAAGCGAAATGATTTATAACGCTAGAGCTGATTTTGATCCAGACATGGCTAGATCAGCGGAACTGCTTAGAAATCAAGTAGACCGTTTCGACTTACTGCTGAGCGATCTGCTTGAAATGAGCAAGATTGACGCGGGAGCCTCGCCGCTAGAAAGTGCTCCTGTTGATTTGGCCACAGTTACCGAAACAATCTTGCGAGACAACGAAGAAATTGCCGCCGAACACTCAACTCAGTTCAAGTTTGCAAGTAGTGGCGATACAACTGTGACGGCGGACAAACGAAGAGTATCCCGAATCATTAGAAATCTAGTTGTGAATGCAATTGAGCATTGTGACGGCACCAATGTCGAAGTTGAAATTTTGGGTAATGAGTCATGTGTTTCCATTTCCGTTCGAGACCACGGGCAAGGAATCGCAGTGGAAGATCTTTCAAGAGTTTTTGGTCGCTTTTGGCGGGCTGATCCAGCTCGGCAACGTACGCTCGGCGGCACTGGTTTAGGACTGTCAATTTCTGCGGAGGATGCAGCGCTGCATGGGGGAATCATCGACGTATGGGGTGCACCAAATGAGGGTGCTCAGTTTGTCTTGACCCTTCCGCGAATTGAGTTAGGTGCAATTTCCGAGGTAGCAATTTCAGCTGGTGCACCATGAAACTAAAAGTTACCGGTGGATTGCTAGCGCTAGCCATCATGCTTTCAGGCTGTGCGGGCATTCCAAAGTCAAGCGAGGTGTACTTCGGTGAAGAAATCTCGGAGGATACCTCTGCGCAGTTTGTGAGAGTTATCGCTCGACCTCCAAGTGCTGGAATGACTCCAGAAGAAATTGTGCGCGGCTTCCTAGATGCATGCGCAGACCCATCTGAAAACTACGGAATCGCTCGTCAGTACCTGGAAGTTGCATCCGCGGGTAACTGGAATCCACTAACCGGTATTGAGATTTATGAAGCTTCAACAATTGAAATTGCTGGAGACCCACCTGCACTAACTGTCAGTGCTGGAAAGCTTGGAACGATCTCAGATTTGGGTAGATATCAAAGCGGTGACCCTGGCGCCCAAGTTTCTAGAACGTTTGAGTTAACGCAAGATGCCAGTGGGCAATGGCGGATTGCGAACTTAAGTGATGGAATTTTGCTATCAAGTGGCGATGTTGATCGCTCTTTCCGAAGTTTCCCAATCTACTTTTTTAATACGGAGTTAACTTCATTGGTAACTGACAATGTGTTGGTTCCGGTAAGTAACTCAGGAGCAGCAACCTCTTTGGTTAGATCACTTCTGGACGGTCCGTCACCGTATTTATCACCGGTTGCAACAAGTGCATTTCCAGTGGGCACAACTTTGACCTATGGCTCAGTTCCGATTACTAACGGAATTGCCCAAGTAGACCTATCGAATGAGATTTTGGGAGCCGACGAAGTTACCAGGCGCGCCTTATCGGCTCAGCTAGTTTGGACTTTAAATGTGCTACCAAATGTTTCAGCAGTACAGATATCAGTTTCGGGACAGCCATTAGCACTTTCAAACATTGGTGCACTGCAAACCATTCAGGATTGGCAAGACCTTTCGACGCTACCTAATTCCCAGTTGCAGACTTTGAATGTGATCCGAAACGAAGAGATTTACTCCGTTGCAACAGATGTGGAAAATTTGAAGTACATTGCTCCAGCATCTTTAGTTTTCGCAACGCCAAACTTGGCAGGCTCTCAAATTGCAACGGTCACAGCAGATCGTAAATCTCTACAAGTTACTAACTCTTCCGAATCTAAATTTGAGATTGTTGCCCAAGGAAATCAAATTTCCAAGCCGACTTGGGATAGCGAAGGAAATATCTATTTCTCAGACTTTGGTCAAGGCGTGAGTGAAGTCACTCGTGATCGCAGTTTGCGCCCAGTATCCGTAGATGCATCAACATTGGGTACAAGTGATCAAGTAAAGCAAGTTGTGGTTTCTAGTGATGGCGTTCGGGTAGCTGTTGTGTTATCAAATGGCATCCAAGATGTAGTTGCTGTTGGCGCAATTTTCAAGACTGACTCAGAAACTCGAATAATCGGTTTACATAGGATTGAGCGATCTATCACTTCAGTTCGTGACATCGTATGGAGTTCACCAACCTCTATTGCAGTCATTGGTGCTGATGAAACTAAAAGTGATCTAATCTTCGACGTCTCGCTGCTAGATGGAAAAACTAAGTTGTTTAGCACTCCGGTTGGGGCCCAACAGATTTCGGTAGATGGAACTGGAAAACTCCATGTTTCTGCGGTTGACGGTACGAATCAATTTGTATTACAGCAAAGCTTTGGAACTTGGGTACAAGTTGCATCTGGAATTGGTGGATTTTTCTCCAACTAAGTTAACAGCCCAGACTTATCTACAATCTCAAGATTTCGAGATCTTTGGGCACGATTATATTTCATGCTGATCTGTGTCAATTTTGAAACAATTAGTTTTTACTCCAAAGTGTTTGATCTGCTCACGTTTAGGTGTCGAGATTTGTCTCTCATGCATCAAAGGAGTTACACCGTTTAGGGCTAAAGATCTAAGCGAAATCACAGCTTGTTTCTGTGCAGGTGAGTATTCGGGTTGGCTTCGCGATGCTTTAATCTGTTACAAAAATGGCGACGCTAGGTATGTCGAATTATTGTCACAAGTTTTGTACAACACGTTAGATAAATTCCTCGGCGTGAATAACCTAACGTTAATCCCAATTCCTAGTTCGCATCAAAAGATTAAGGAACGTGGATTCGATTCAGTCACCAATATTTGCAGCAATATGATTCAGCGAGATAAATCATTAGCTATGGACGAAACAAATCTGTTTCTCCGTCGGATCGTATTAGATCAAGTGGGATTGACTGCTGCCCAACGTCATTCGAACTTAGAAGGAGCATTCGGCATTCGTAGAACAGTCCATGGCACAGTCGTAGTTGTTGACGACGTAGTTACTACCGGTGCCACTCTAAATAGTGCAGCAAGAACTTTGAAATTCGCTGGTGCCCAACGGGTATTTGCATTGGCTTTATGTGGTTCTCCGAAAACCAGATAACCTAAAAGCCGGCACCCACCCGGGTCCGTGATTGCGTTGCAAACCAGTTCTTCGAAGTTGGTTTGCAACAAGCCGATGCCAGCCGCAGGCAAAGCGGTCCACGTAAGACGACTTTTGGTCGTTGAGCACGGTGCGGTTTAGAAGTAAGTCCTGCCTGTTCTTTGATCCAGATGGTCAAAATCAACAGCGAGGGTTAGTAGTGGCGATTGACGCTGCGAAAGTTCCAGCAGGCGAATGTGGGGTCGAAAATCAGGTCGGACGGGTGGGTGTCTTTTTATTCCCTGGCATCCCTTGTGTCGAAACATATTTGCGACCACTAGGTTTGTGAGTGTTGGGAGTTTCATATGAAACAAAGTCAAGGCTTAGAAAAGCAAGATTTCATAATCAAGGCACTGCCACTTTTCTTCGTTGCGATGACTCTTCGGCCATTAACAACTTCTGTCGGTCCGGTACTCCCTGAGATCCGGGAGGATTTTGGATTATCTGCAACCGCCGGTTCACTATTAAGCACACTGCCAATTTTGATGTTCGGTCTTGGTGCACTTCTTGTGCCTCGATTACTGCATCGAATCAGTCCAAACAAGGCGATCTCACTGAGTTTGCTAGCACTCGCAGTCGGTGGCCACCTTCGGTTACTCCCATTTATAGTAGTTCTTTACTTGGGAACCATAATTATTGGACTTGGTGTTGCGGTTGGTAACGTTGTTCCATCCTTGATTACGCGGAGAGATTTCCCAACACGAATCGGTGGCGTAATGGGAATGATTGCAGGTGCAATATCTTTATCTGCAGCCGTGGCAGCACTAGTTACATATCCAATTGCTAATCGATTAGGTTCATGGCGTGAAGCACTTGAAGTATGGGCGATACTCCCACTTATTGTTTTCATAATTTGGCACTTCTACAAACATCCAAACACCAAAGATGTCCGCCTTGACACCCCACACAACATGAAGGCTTTACTTCGCAACCCATTAGCGTGGAGTTTGACTTTGTACTTCGGTTTCCAATCTATAAATTTTCACTCAATGAATACGTGGTTGCCAACAATTTTGCGCGAAGCTGGAACTGATCCAGTTACAGCTGGAAAGCAACTCGCACTTTTGGTGCTCATAGGACTTCCAACAGGTTTATTTGTTCCACCGTTAGCGGCTAAATTCACTTCCCAAGTTGGTTTGTGCGTTGGTTTCGTTGCGGTCTTTGCTGTTGGATTAGTTGGAATCTACAGCTTTGCAATTTATGGCTTGTGGCCAGCAGCAACTTGGCTTTGGGTTTTCTTACTTGGAGTTGGGCTTGGATCCTCATTTCCACTGGCTTTGACTTTGGTTCTGTTACGTTCTGGCTCACCAGAAACGGCAAGAGATCTGGGTTCCTTTATGCAAGGTGGCGGATACGTGATTTCTGCATTGGGTCCCTTGACTCTTGGATTCTTGCGAGATGTAACTAATTCTTGGTCTGCAGCATTTTTTGCACTAGGAGTCGCATTATTGGTGCAACTTATCTCAGGGGTAATTATCTCGAGGCCAGTTTTAATCACGGAATAGTAATGAAACAATGAGTTGTGCCAAATCGCCTCGCAGACTCTACCTCGCCATATTTGTTACAGCATGCCGACAATCCGGTTGATTGGTACCCCTGGTCCGAAGAGGCTTTTGAACTTGCCCGCACCCGCGATGTTCCAATCTTTTTAAGTGTTGGATATAGCGCCTGCCATTGGTGTCACGTTATGGCGCATGAGAGTTTTGAGAATCCTTCCGTTGCAGCATTAATGAATGAGTACTTCGTGAACATCAAAGTTGATCGCGAAGAGTTGCCGGCAGTTGATTCGCTTTACATGGAAGCCACACAA
>JBILBY010000062.1:0-5514 GCA_044353415.1 Candidatus Nanopelagicales bacterium
AGAATCCAAGCGTGTCATCCAGTCATTAAGCGCTGCGATATCTTGAGGTCTAGCTGAAGTTCGAAGTACGACAGGTGTGTCTGTAAGTTCAATATCTGGGTTGAGTTCCTGTAGCTCCGGGTCAGCCCAGGAAGTCATTCCTCCAGAAAGCGCGCGGTGCAATAATGCTGGCGAGAAAATTACGCCATCAAGGCCGTCAACGGTCACAGAAACCGCAACCGCATCGATACCAATCGGAGAGCTGGCAACTGCTGTGCAAGTTGGGGTTTGTCCAGGTGCCGTGATAAACAAATCAACTGGAGTTTCCACATCTACAACTGGATCAACAACAGTTGCCGACATGTCAGAGCAACTTTCTGATATTCCATCAACCCAGGATTGGGTAACTTCAGCAAGTTCCGGCACAGTCGCAATTGCAATTTCACCTGGAACGCAGGTTACGTATCGCTCTGCAAGGTCGGCTTTGAATTCAGGGGGCATGGGTGGAGTGCAGGCAGTTAGCAATAGCGCAACTACAGCTAGGCCAACTACATTCTTAGTTCTGGTCATTTCCACTCCATGCTACTTTCGGCTACTACCTAAACTAACAAGTGTGTGCGACCGCAATCGCGATCGCACACACCTTTAGTTGTTTCTTAATTACTACTAGTTACCTTGCTTTGCGAACCAAAGTGACTTCGAGTAAACCGCACCCTTGAATCCGGAGTAACCCTTAGCCGGCTTCTTGCTGCAAGTGCTCACTGCATACTCAACAAATTTCTGAGATGCAGCACCCTTAGCGGTTCCTGTCTTTGGTATCAATGCGTAAGTTACTAGGGAAATCTGGTACGCACCCTTTACCTTCTGGGTGTAATTGATATCGATAGTACCGCCACCGCTCAAAGTCTGCTTTGACAGCATGGCTGCTGCTGCTGCAACTGATGGCTTGACAAACTTTCCAGCAGCATTCTTGATTGACGCACGGCCAACCTTGACGTCGATGTCAGAAAGGTCAACATAGCCAATTGCGTTTGGTGTGTTCTTAGTCTTGTACGCAATGTCTGTTGATAGTGGTACGCCGGCACCAGTCTTTACGCCAGCCCATGTTCCGCTTGCAGCTGGGAAAGCAGTCTGCCCGTTTTCATTCAAGTACTCCTGGAAACCCTGAGTAGTTCCTGAACTTGTGGAACGGTAGACAACAGTAATTCCTGCATCCGGAAGAGTCGCCTTCGGGTTTAAGGCTGCAATTGCTGGGTCGTTCCATTTAGCGATTGTTCCTGAGAAAATTCCGCCAAGTGTTGCTGCATCTAGCTGTAGATCCTTAACGCCGGCAACGCTATGAACGATTGCAATTGCTCCACCAATTACTGGAACAGTTACGTATGCGCCAGCTGGCTTTGACTTGTCGCTAGGTTGAACTGGCGCGTCAGTGAATGCAAAATCAGATGTACCAGTTGCGAAGTTTGTGCGTCCTGTACCTGAACCAGTTGATGTATATGTGACTTTGTTACCGGTTTTGGCCTGGTATTGAGCGGCACACTTGGTAACGAAGTTATTGGCGAATGATGAACCTGATCCGGAGATGTCTGGTTCGGCTGCATTTGCAGGTGTTGCGGCAAACACGGAAGCAGCTAGTGCTCCAGTTACCACGGCGCTTACTAGAGTGCGGCGCATTTTTTCTCCTTAAAGAAATTCCCCGGAGGATCCGGCTTGTTCGTAGTTCAACATCCGTTGGTTACGACTAGTTCACTTTCAGGAATCGTTTAGGTGATTTCTAGGTGAACAATTGGTGTCGAATTATCCGAATCTGCCGTTCACATAATCTTCAGTGCGTGGGTCATTTGGAGCGGAAAAGAGATTCTCAGTCTTACCAAATTCAACTACGTGTCCAGGTTGACCCTCTTCAGCCAAGAAGAATGCAGTTTGGTCTGACACCCGCTGAGCTTGTTGCATGTTGTGAGTAACGATTACGACCGTCATATCGGAAGAAAGCTCGCGAATGGTTTCTTCAATTCGGCGCGTGGAACCGGGATCCAGTGCTGAACACGGTTCATCCATTAGCAGTACTTCAGGTGCAAGCGCAAGGGAACGAGCAATGCATAGTCGTTGCTGTTGACCACCAGAAAGTGAGCCAGCAGGTGCATCTAGACGATCTTTGACTTCATTCCAAATACTTGCACGATTTAGGCAGCTTTCGACCAGTTCGTCTTCATTGCTAACGTGACGGTTGCTTAACCGAAGACCAGCTAAAACATTGCCTTTGATAGTCATAGTTGGAAATGGATTTGGCTTTTGAAAAACCATTCCTACGCGCAAGCGAATGCTTACAGGATCAACTCCTGGAGCATAAATGTCTTCATTATCTAAATAAATCGTTCCAGCCAGACCTGCACCTGGAATCAATTCATGCATCCGATTTAGAGTTCGGATGAAAGTTGACTTACCACAACCAGATGGGCCGATAAGTGCAGTGACGGAATTAGTTGGGAACTGAAGGGAGACATCCGATAGGACGTGGCGCTCCTTGAACCAAACATGGATGTTGCGTGCCTCTAGGTGGCTATCGCCATCCATTAGTGCAACATTTGAATTCTGAGTCTGCAGATTCATATTGTTTTCTCCTAGTATCGTCATCGATATCTCCCTACTTACTTCCTAATACTTTTTGCACTAAGTCTTCGAGCAGTGACAAAGATCAGTCCAACTACCGCTAGCAGCAAAAACGCAGCGGCCCAGGACCGAGCTCGGCCAGTATCAAAACCAGCTGTCAAAAATGCGAAGATATAAGTAGGGAGGGTTGACATGTCTCCGCTGAATACATTTGCATTGGTATTTGGATTCACTCGCATCGTTAACAGCAGGGGTGCAGTTTCACCAACCACGCGCGCGATTCCAAGCAAGATCGCTGTTACCAATCCAGTCTTGGCAGCGGGCATGATTACAAGGAAAAACGCTCTGCGTTGCGGTGCACCAAGGGCAAGTGCTGCCGAGCGTAAGTCCCCGGGAACCAGTTTTAATACCTCTTCACTCATACGGATAACAGTTGGCAACATCAACAGAACTAACGCCGATGAGGCAAGCCAGCCAGCCGGTCGAGAGATGCCCGTGGAAACAAAAACTGCAAAGATGAATAATCCGGCAACAATCGAGGGCAGACCGCTCATGGATTGGGCAAAGAATCTAACAGGTCCACGAAACCGTCCACGTGTTTCTGTTAAGTAAACCGCTACCGCTATTCCGATGGGTACCGCGATTAATGCAGCGAGTCCGACGACAAGAACTGTGCCAAGCAGTGCATGCCCAGCGCCACCATACTCAAGCGAAGTTGTTGAAGTTACGTAAACATTGTTTTGGTAAGCAAAGTGTGGACTGATTGCGTTTAGGCCGAACGCAACTACCGAGTACAAAACTGAACCAAGCATGATTGCTACGAATGTTGTAGCAAATAGAACTGCAACGTTTAACTGCGCGTCAGCAACTCCGCGCCTACCTCGGGTAGAAAACGCCGCTAGACCAGATGCAAGAAGTTGCAATGGTAGAAAAACTAAGAGAAGCGTTATTGGTCCTGGAATCTGAAAAGCTCTGCCAATTATGACAGCTAAAACAATCGGAAGAACTGATGCCAAAGCAATTTTTGTGAGCAGCGATCTAGAGCGATTGCGCCACGGGGAGGCATCCTTTGGTCGCGGTAGCAATTCAAGTGTTGACATTACGATGCCATCTTTCGTTCTGCTCGCTGAACAATTGACGTAGCGATCATATTCACGAACAAAGTGAGTACAAATAGAATCACGCCAGCCGCCATAAGCGCACTAATCTCAGAGGCGCTGGCCTCAGCAAACCTTGCAACAATAAGCGACGCGACGTTTCCTCCCTTAGGCTCCAATACGCGAATCCAATTCGTCTCGAAAACTAAGTTCAGCACGAAAAAGATTGCAACAGTTTCGCCGAGTGCTCGACCAAGTCCTAAAAGAATGCCACCGAGAATTCCGCTTTTTGCGGTGGGAATAACCACGCGACGCATAATCGAAAAGTTGGTTCCGCCAAGCGCTGACGCTGCTGATACTAATTCCTTATCTACGCGGCCCATGACTTCGCGACTTACGGATGTAATGATCGGAATAATCATGATCGCAACAGTCCACCCAGCAATAAATGGTGCCCCTTGGGCGTTGTCAAAATCGTTGCGGAAAAAAGGAATGAAACCTAGATTAGTAGAAAGTAAATTCGACCAACTAACAGCATGCGGAATAAGGACATAAAGTCCCCAGAGGCCAATCACAACTGAGGGCAACGCTGCCAAGAGATCTATGAGCGAGGTCGCAATTTTTGCAACTTTAGGTGGAGCCATGTATTCGATGAAATAGGCCACAGAAACTGAGGCTGGTACCGCAATGATTAGACCAAGAATTGAAACAACAAGGGTTCCAACCAACATCGGCCAAATTTGAAATGTTCCCGGTTCAGTGGTTGCGTCCCAAGTCGATCCAGTAACGAAAGCTAGGCCTTGCTGCGAAAATGTCGTCCAAGATCTGACGCTTAGGAAGATCAACACTGCGAAAACTAGCGACATCGTAAAGTAGGCAGCTGCCGTTGAGATGGCAAAGAAAGCGCGATCACCCTTGGCAACTTGACGGGTGTTCATCGGGGTGCGCTGGATATCTAAACTCACCCCCAAAGACTAGAAAGTCAAGGGATACAGCGCGTGCAAACTAGGTGAACACCAAGTGAACTGCTTTGGAATTCTTTACGCTTCGAAGCGGTAACCCAGGCCACGAACTGTTGTTAGATAAACCGGATTTGCTGGATCTGGCTCAATTTTGGATCGAATCCGCTTTATGTGAACATCAAGCGTCTTGCCGTCGCCCACATAATTTGAGCCCCAAACCCGATCCATCAACTGACCTCTAGTTAAAACCCGACCGGAATTGCGCATTAGGAATTCAAGTAACTCAAATTCCTTCAGAGGCATCGCTACAGCTGTGCCATTTACCGATAAGGCATGGCGTTCAACATCCATACGAATTGGTCCGCCTTCAACCGCGCCAACCGTATCAATTTCAAAATCACCACCACGACGAAGCACTGCCTTGATTCGGGCTAGCAGCTCACGGGTCGAGAAAGGTTTAGTTACATAATCGTCAGCACCAAGTTCAAGCCCGACAACTTTGTCGATTTCAGTATCTTTAGCAGTCAACATAATGACTGGGACGTTTGATTTAGTTCGGATGTATTTGCAGACTTCTGTGCCCGAAACTTCTGGAAGCATTAGATCCAGAAGAACTATGTCTGGATTCTTGGAATCAAACAGCTTCATGCCTTCAGCACCGTTTGGTGCCAAAATCACATCGAAACCTTCGCGTGACAACATGAATTGAAGCGCATCGCGAAATGATTCTTCATCTTCAATGACTAAAACGCGTGTCATTTACCTGTGACCTCCGTTGGAGTACCGGCACCATTTTGGTACGCGGGGAAACGTAATGTAAAAGTAGAACCTTGACCGACTTGGGACCAAACTAAACAATCGCCACC
>JBILBY010000063.1:0-5462 GCA_044353415.1 Candidatus Nanopelagicales bacterium
GATCATTTTGTGTGCAATTTCGTTGGCACGCACATCTGTTGTCTTCGAACCATTGCGTGACCAGCGATCGAAGTTATCTGCTGACGACAGGAATGGTCGGTAGAAGCAATCGCGGAATCGCTCCATGGTGTGTTGGGTTCCTAGGAAGTGACCACCATGACCCGATTCTTCGTGAGCTTCGAATGCCAAGGATGCTTCATCGATTTCAAATGGAGTGAACTCAGCCTGCATGGCCTGAAGAATTTCAACGTCCATAACAAACTTTTCATAGCAAGCTACCAGGCCACCTTCAAGCCAACCAGCGGCGTGCATAACGAAGTTTGTGCCAGCTAGGAATGTTGCGTGCATCGTCATCAAGGTTTGGTAACCAGCCTGGGCATCAACAGTCTGTGCCGCATTTAAGCCACCACCACCACGGAAAGGCAAGTTAAAGTGACGCGCGATCTGACCAGTGCAAAGCAGACCCATTGCTGATTCTGGAGTACCAAACATTGGGGAACCGGACTGCATGTCAATGTTTGAAAGGAATGAACCAAACACAACTGGGCAGCCTGGGCGAACTAGCTGTGCCAATGCAATACCACTCAATGCTTCAGCAATTTGCTGAACCAAAGATGCTGGAATTGTTACTGGGCTCATTGCACCCATCAAAAGGAATGGGGTTAGAACGCAAGGCTGACCAGCCTCGCTGTATTCAAACAATGATTCCAACATGCGATCATCCCAGCGAAGTGGGGAGTTGCAATTAATTAGAGAAATAATGGCTGGAGTCTTCTCGATGCTTTCGCGAGAACCGAAAACAATCTCAGCCATCTTGATTGTGTCTCGTGCATTCAAGCCAGTAACAACATTGCCCATGAATGGCTTGTCACTAAGTGTCATCAAGTTGTGGATCATGTCGATGTGACGAGTATCTAGGTGGGCATCGTTTGGCTCAACTACAACACTGCTCGATACATCTAGATCACCAAACATGTGACCAAGCTTGGTGAAGTTCTGGAAGTCCTTAAGAGTTCCATCACGGCGCTCAGCCAAGTCGCGCACAAACGGTGGACCGTAAACGCCAGCAAAAACCATGTTGTCGCCACCGATGATTACGTTCTTCTCTGGGTTGCGTGCCTGCAAAGTGAATTCACTCGGCGCCTTTGCAACTTGCTCCAGAATCCAATCCGGATCGAACTTAACGTTGTTGCCTTCAACTTTTTGCCCAGCAGCGCGGAACAGGTCCAAAGCGCGCTCGTGCATAAACTCGACTCCCATTTCGGAAACAATGCGTCGCCAACCCTTATCCAGGACGGCCATGGCATCCTGCGAAAGAATTTCATAACGTGGGCTTTTGTTCTGGAACATAACGGGCTCCTGTTGTGCGGCTATCTAGTTAGATAACAAGTTGAAACTTTTCATCAAAAAGGCTTGACGAATACCCGATATGTTAGCGTACGATGTGGAACATAGGTTCCAGATCGTGAAACTTTCTCGAAAGCTTCAGATCGAGATTTGACCTCTATATAGGGGGAGGCGTGATGAACGAAGAGTTAGGCGAAAAGCCAGTAACTGGAACGCAATCCATCGATCGCGCCTGTGACCTTTTGATCCGAGTTATTAATTCGGAGGATCCGCAAACTTTAAGCGAATTAGTTGCGGCCACCGGCCTTGCTAAGGGAACGACTTCTCGAATTCTTAGCGCCTTGGAACGCAGCGGACTTTTGGCCAGAAGCACAGTTGGTGGCTTTGAAGCAGGTCCAGTTTTAAACCAGTTTGCAGTTCGCGGTGGCGCTTACACGGCTCTGATTGGCTCACTAACTCCAGCCATGGAACGGATTGCCGACATTACTCACGAAACTGTCAGCCTTGCGGTAACCGGACATAACGGTATCGACAACATAGCCCAGGTTGAAGGCTCCTATCTATTAGGAAGCCGTAACTGGGTAGGCGAAAGCGTGCCATCACATTGCTCAGCAGCCGGCAAAGTGTTAATTGCTTTTGGTGGAGCTACCGTGCCGAGCACTTTGGCGCCGCGCACTACAGAAACAATTACAGATTTCGCATTACTAGATCAGCACATTCGAAAAGCTCGCGAAGTTGGTTACGCAGTTATTCGTAACGAACTTGAACAAGGTCTGATTGCAGTTGCAATTCCAGTTCTAGGTGCCAACGGTAAGGCAATTGCGGCTTTGTCGGTTAGTGGTCCGGCTGAGAGAATTACTCCAGGCGATGAATTGCACATCGCCCAACTTATGCGTAGAGAACTTAACCAAGTGCAAGGCTTACAACAAGAAGGAGCGGCATGACACCCGACGAAATCCTAAAGGAAATGTACGAACGGACCATGGAAGGCAATGCACCTCGCGTACTTGAGCTAACCCACATGGGACTTGAGGAAGGGCTAACACCTGACTCAATCCTGTTCGATGCATTGATCCCATCACTTGAAGAAGTTGGCGCACGTTTCGAGCGCGGCGACTACTTCGTGCCAGAAATGTTGATTGCTGGTCGTGCCATGAGTGGCGCATTAGATGTGCTTCGTCCACTACTTGCCGACACTGGTGCTGAAACAGTAGGAACATTCCTGATGGGAACTGTTAAGGGTGACGTCCACGACATTGGCAAGAACTTAGTGAACATCATGCTTGAAGGCGCTGGCTTCCAAGTTATTGATATCGGTGTGCAGTGCGCACCTGAGAAGTTCATTGATGCAATCAAGGAACATCAGCCGGACGTTGTTGGTATGTCCGCATTCCTAACAACCACAATGCCAATGTTCAAGGTAAACATTCATGAAATTACCAAGGCTGGTATGCGCGATGACGTAATCATCATGGTTGGTGGCGCTCCGGTTACCCAGGAATACGCTGATGTTGTTGGCGCTGACGGCTATGCAGCAGATGCTTCAACTGCAGTTCGCAAGGCTAAGGAACTAATCGCCGTTAAGCGCGGCCAGTAAACATCACCATGACAACCTTTATCGCAACCATTGAGCACGTAGTTAAGGGTCCCGTTTGGGGATGCCAAGACTGCGGGCAATGTGTTTTGCATTCAACTGGCATGACTTGCCCTATGAATTGCCCAAAGACATTGCGCAATGGCCCATGTGGTGGCGTGCGCGAAAACGGTCATTGCGAAGTGAAGCCAGAAATGAAATGCGTCTGGCTTAAGGCCTATGACCGCACGCAGGATTGGCCTTTGCCGTCTTCTTGGAAGGACGAATACAACCATTTACGTCCACCGGTTGATAACCGCCTAAAGGGAACTTCATCCTGGAAGAACTTCTTCACTAAGAGAGATCGCTGGACTCCAGCTGGTTGGAAGAACACAACTGATGAATCTGTTGCGCAAGGAGTTGATCATTAATGTCGACTCTTGAGCAAAAGTTAATGAATACAACTGAAACTGTTTTTACTGCTGAATTTCATTCCCTAGATGGAAACGGACTTGAAAAAGCAAAGAAGTATGCAGATCGGTTCCGTGGTTGGTTTGATGGTGTCAATGCGACGGACAACACTGCAGCGCATGCACACGCATCAAACGTGGCAACTGCAATTGCAATTAAGCAACTTGGCTTAGAGCCAATCTTGCAGGTTGTGTGCCGCGACAAGAATCGCCTAGCCCAACAAGCCGACATCATGGGCGCCTCGATGTTTGGCGGAGAAAATTATGTTGCACTTACGGGTGATGACGTAACTGCCGGTGATGAAACCGAAGCTCGTAGAGTTTTTGATTTAGATGGCCCACAACTTGTTCGCCTAATGAGCACAATTAAACGTGGCGAGTACATGTCTGGTCGCAAAATTGATCCAGCTCCGCACATGTTTATTGGCGCAGTTGAAAATCCTGGCGCTCCGCCATTCGAATACCGAGTGCAACGCGTTGCAAAGAAGTACGCAGCAGGCGCAAAGTTCCTGCAGCTTCAGATTTGTTATCACCAAGATCGCCTGGAAAAATTCTGTGCTGGAGTTCGCGATGCAGGGCTTGCCGGAAAGATCGCAATCATTCCAACCGTTGTTTTGGTTAAGGGAGCTCGGCCACTGAACTTTATGCACAACAGTGTGCCTGGTATTGATGTTCCTGCTGATCAAATTGCTCGCGTTGAAAAAGCGGCTGACCCAGCTGAAGAAGCATATTTACAAACCTTGGAGTTTGCCCAGCACGCATTGGCTCAGCCAGGCGTGCGTGGCCTGCACATAACTGACTTTAGAAATGATGAGACACTAGAAAGACTTATGACAGATCTGGGCAGAGTTCGCCAAGCAGCAACTTATAGCTCAACCACAAACGAAGTAAAGGACGACCATGCATACAGTGCTTAGTTCCGCCACAAAAACAGTAACGATGGGTCACGACTTACCATTCGTAATCATTGGCGAACGCCTGAATCCGACTGGCCGCAAATTGTTCCAGGAAAAGCTTCGTGCTGATGATCTTTCAACTATCAACATTGACGTTGCTGACCAGGTTGCTGGTGGCTGCGACATGCTTGACGTGAACATGGGTGTGCCACTTACTGACGAACCAGCACTTTTAGCCCGGGCCATCAAGCTAGTTCAGTCACTGACTGACCTGCCAATCTGCATTGACTCATCTGTAATTGAAGCACTTGATGCTGGTCTGGCCGTATATGAAGGAAAAGCACTGGTTAACTCAATGACTGGTGAAGACGAGCGCATGGACATCATCCTTCCTTTGGTTAAGAAATACGACGCTGCCATCTTGGCGCTACCAAATGATGAAATTGAAATTCCAATGCTTGCCAAAGACCGCATGGTAATTGTGGAAAAGATTGTGCGACGCGTTGAAAAAGAAGGCATCTCACTAGATAACCTTTTGATCGATCCACTAGCCATGCCAGTTGGTGCTGATCCTGAGAATGTTAAGCACACGCTTGAAACCATTTACTTGATTAAAGAAAAGTACGGCTTAAACATGTCGATCGGTGCATCCAATGTTTCATTCGGTCTGCCAAATCGTCATGCTTTGAACTCAGCATTCATGCCAATGGCGATGTCAATGGGTCTAACCTCGGCGATTATGGATGGCCGTACTCCAGAAGTAGTGCAAGCAGTTCGTGCTGCGGATTTACTACTTGGTTTAGACCAGTGGGGCGCAAATTGGATCAGCAATTTCCGCGCAAACAAAGAAGCGTAATTTCAAACTAAGCGAGAGATAAACCGTGCCAAACGAAGAAAGCACAAAGGCTGACACAACTGTCAGTGGGCTTGGTCGCGTTCAATTACAGTTCACACCAAGTGGAACTGATGTTCGCGTGCCACCTGGAGTCACTGTCTTTGACGCAGCTTCTTGGAATGGTTTAGCAATTGACTCAACCTGTGGTGGTCATGGAACTTGTAAGAAGTGCAAGATCCAGGTCATAGAAGGTGAAGTTCCGGTTTCACGCTTGGATATTCGAGCTTTCAGTCCAGAACAACTAGCCGATGGCTGGCGTTTGGCATGTGTCGCTCGAGCAA
>JBILBY010000064.1:0-5433 GCA_044353415.1 Candidatus Nanopelagicales bacterium
CTGGCCACTTAAGTTGTTTTTGAAGGCTGCAAAACTCAGGGCTGCCCCGGTCATGGAAGTTATCACTATCGTGCCGAACGAATCTGACATTTGTAGTGAGGCGCTATGTCGGGCGTGATCAGCTTCAGGAGACTTGTCTAGCATCAGTCCGCCCAGAGTTGGGAAGCAAATTCCCATTCCAAAAGCTGCCGCCCCACAAGCCAAACTTGCCGCTAGTGAAGCTACCGTGGCATTGCTGGGTGCAAAAACCGCGATCGGTGTCAAGAATATGCCAATAGAAATAAGCACCGATCCAAACACTAAAACTTTTTCCCGCGACATCTTGATTCGGTGACTTCCTTGCAGCCATGAGCCGCCAAACCAAGTTACAGCAGAGACCGTAAGGACTGCTCCAGAAATTGCGACTGATACATCACGGATTTCTTGCAGAGCTAATGGAACATAAACTTCAGCAGCGAAATAACCTGCCGAAATCACCCCACGCATGCCGATGATGGCTGGAATGCCAACTGCAATCTTTAGGTATCCCTTGGGCATTAAAGTCTGGGTAGTCCAAGCGGTTGCAATAAGGCAGGCAGCGCTTATTGCAACAACGATCGAAACATCCCACTGGCCTATTCGTGATGTGCTGAATTGGAAAACCGCCAGAGCCGACACGGCTGCCAGTACTGCGATGATTTGGCTTTTACTATCGGTTCGAGGTTGAGGTATTGCAGTTTGCAACTTATCTAGTTGGGAGAGCAGAACAACACTTGGCAAAATCAGAAGCAGTGGCACAATCCAAAATGTCATTCGCCAAGAAGACACTTCCACCATCAGGCCCGCTATGCCTGGGCCAACTAGTCCAGGAACAACCCAAGCAGCCGCCAACATTCCCAGCGCTTTAGGTCGAAGTGCTTCGGGATACATCCGACCAATTACTACATACATCGTCACTAAATCGATACCAAGAGCAAAACCTTGCACGCTACGACCAAGAGTTAGCACGTGTATGTTTGGCGCAAACCCAGCAATCAAAGATCCGATTCCGAGGGTGATAATTGCCAAGGTCACAATCTTCTTTACACCAATGTGATCAGCCCATAAACCGGCAAAAGTCACACCTAGCAACGAGGCCATAGTGAAACTGGTAAACGCGACTGCGTAGTTACTGATTGCATTTAGGTCAGCTGCGGCCACAGGCATTACCGCACTAACTGCGATTCCTTCAAACCCAAATACCGCGACTAACGAAACGATTCCTGCGCTAAGTCGACGATATTCAGGAGCCCATGGCGAAAGCGTCATTCGGAATTGTCGCTGTTATCTCCACCAGTTGGCAAGCCTTCAAAAATTGCCTTGCACTGTGGGCAAACTGGAAACTTACCCGGATCGCGATTGGGAATCCAAACCTTGCCACACAATGCCACAACGGGTGCGCCCATGACTGCGCTCTCGACGATTTTTTCTTTCTTTACATAATGCGCAAAGCGCTCATGATCTCCGGGCTCTACTTGCTCTTCGACGCGTTCGTCGACAATTACGCCGCCCTCAGTGCGAATTTCATCAGCCATGACAACTACCTTAACAAACTCGCTTACGCCAGAAACTTAGGCTGGCAAAGAGTTTAAGCGCTGCTTAAGATCTGCTAACTCAGCCTGAAGTTCTGGTGGAACTCGTCCATCAAACTGACTGAAGTACTCTTCGGTCAGATCACATTCAGCAAGCCAGCTGCCCTTATCGACATCGAACAACGCTTCAAGATCGTGTTCTGAAATCTCAAGTCCATCTAGTGGCAGGTCTTCTCGGTTTGGCAATACGCCAACTGGAGAGTCGATACCTTCAGCTTCGTTTTCGAGACGATCTACAACCCAAGCCAAAACACGTGAGTTCTCGCCAAAGCCTGGCCAGATGAAGTCACCGGCTTCGTTCTTGCGGAACCAGTTGACCTGGAACAGCTTTGGAACATTAGCAAAAGTGCGACCCATGTTGACCCAGTGGCCCCAGTAGTCAGCCATGTTGTAACCACAGAACGGAAGCATTGCGAATGGATCACGACGAAGTTGGCCAAGGCCACCAACGGCTGCTGCAGTCATTTCAGAAGAGATTGTTGCGCCCATAAACACGCCATGGTTCCAGCTGCGAGCCTGGGCTACCAATGGAACGTTGGTAGCGCGTCGGCCACCGAAAAGAATTGCGGAGATTGGAACGCCAGCTGGGTTATCCCATTCATCTGAAATCGATGGGCACTGTTCAGCTGGGGCTGTAAAGCGTGAGTTGGCGTGACTTGAAACTTCTTCAGACTCTGGAGTCCAGTCATTGCCCTTCCAGTCAATTAGGTGCGCTGGTGGCTCTTCGGTTAGACCTTCCCACCAGATGTCACCATCATCGGTAAGCGCGACGTTAGTGAACAATGAGTTTGCGTATAGCGAGCGAATTGCATTGGCATTTGTCTTCATGCCAGTGCCTGGTGCCACGCCAAAGAATCCAGCTTCTGGGTTAATTGCATACAAGCGACCATCTGGGCCTGGGCGCATCCAGCAAATGTCATCACCAATGGTTTCAACTTTCCAACCTGGAATTGTTGGCTCCAGCATTGCAAGGTTTGTCTTGCCGCAACCGGATGGGAATGCCGCTGCAATGTAGTGGGTCTTTTGCTTTGGTGAAGTTAGCTTCAAAATCAACATGTGCTCGGCAAGCCACATTTCATCGCGTGCCATTACGGATGCGATACGAAGTGCAAAGCACTTCTTGCCTAGTAGTGCGTTGCCACCGTAACCGGAACCGTAGGACCAAATCTCACGCTCTTCTGGGAACTGCACGATGTATTTGGTTTCACTGCATGGCCAAGCGACATCTTTTTGTCCTGGTTCAAGCGGAGCACCAACAGAGTGAAGCGCTGGGACAAAGTCTCCGTGCTCGCCAATTAGATCTAAAGCGGCCTTACCCATGCGTGTCATCATCTTCATGCTGATCACAACGTATGGGGAATCTGTGATTTCAACTCCGAGAGCACTGATGTCAGAACCAAGTGGACCCATTGAGAACGGAACGATGTACATAGTGCGACCGCGCATGCAACCCTTGAAAGTTGAGCGAAGAATCGTCTTCATTTCGCTTGGTTCCATCCAGTTATTGGTTGGGCCAGCGTCTTCTTCCTTTACGGAACAGATATATGTGCGGTCTTCAACACGAGCTACGTCACTTGGATGGGAACGAGCAAGGAAAGAGTTTGGACGCTTTTCGGAGTTAAGTGGTGTGAGCGTTCCACTTGCAACCAACTCTTGAGTTAGACGATTCCATTCAGCATCAGAGCCATCGCACCATTCAATGCGATCGGGCGTGGTTAACTCTGCAACTTCTTCCACCCAAGCAAGAAGGCGCTTATTCTTTGTTGGCGCATCTGCGAAACCTGGAATAGCTGAACTGCTCACGAGAACTCCTTGGTTGAAAACCTGATCTAAGGCTTTACGGGATTAACTTAGGATGCACCCGAAATGAGGAAAAAACTAACTTAAAAACCCCAAATTTCCCTTAAAACTGGGCGCTGTGAGCAAACACACACGGCTTGCGCGTGCTCTTGTGAATAGAGTGACGGGTGTTCCTAGACTGGAGTAGTGCCCAACCCTGGAAATTCGCAGATTCTGCTGGAAAACAGCGACACTGTCATTGTTGTTCCGGTGTTCTCCGAGGCTCCAGTTATCGCTTCAGTTATCGATGAACTAGCCCAATATTTCCCAAACATCTATTGCGTTGATGATGGCAGTGCCGATGGCTCGGGTGAAATAGCGGCAGACGCGGGAGCGCGGGTTATTTGGCACCCAATGAATTTTGGCCAAGGTGCGGCGCTTCAAACCGGAATCGAAGCAGGGCTTGAAAATCCAGAAATCAAATATTTTGTAACCTTTGATGGCGATGGACAGCACTCCCCAGAAGATGCGTTAGAAATGGTTCGAACTCTTCGAGCTCAAGAGTTCGATGTTGTTTTTGGTTCGAGATTCCTAGATGAGCGAACTGAGTTAACTACCGCAAAACGCGTAGTTCTAAAACTGGCCGTCAGCTACACGAACGCACTTACCGGATTGAAGTTAACTGATGCTCATAATGGGTTGCGTGCATTTAATCGCAGCGTTGCGGGATCGATTAACTTATCGCACAATGGAATGGCCCATGCGACTGAAATTGTTAATCAAATAAGTAAGGGCAATTTCCGATACTGTGAACGCCCAGTTCACATTGTTTATACCGATTACTCCAAAGCAAAGGGACAAAGTCTTTGGAATTCCGTTAACATTCTCTTTGACTTGATATTGAGGTAATTATGCGTATTGCTCAACTTTTCCTTATGGCCGTGATTTTCGTGCTGTTGTGGTTCGCGTTGCACCATCGCTCATCCACAGAGGCAAGAGCGTTTCGTCGCATTGCCTTTTTGGGGCTAACTGTATTGATAATTCTGGCAGTTATTTTCCCAGACACGTTAACAGGAATCGCAAACACATTTGGAATTGGTCGAGGCGCTGACTTAGTTATCTACCTTGTTGCAATTAGCTTGCTTTTCTTTTCTGTGAGTACTTATCTAAAGTTTGGTGACATGGACCGAAGGATGACGTTACTTTCACGCCACATAGCTCTTCTGGAAAGTAAGGGCGACATCGGGAGAGTAGATCCGGAAGAGTTACCAAAACCCTAAAGATCACCAGTCTCGCTCCCGTAAGATAGGCGCATGACTTTTGATGTTGCGCGCGTTCGTTCCGCTTTCCCTTCTCTTGAATCTGGTGTGGCTCACTTTGACGGCCCAGGTGGAACCCAAACCCCTCTTTCAGTAGGTCAAGCAATCTGCAAAACCATGACAGGTCCCCTTGCTAATCAAGCAACTGTCACAGAGGCAGAGCGCAATGCTGAGGCATCGGTCGATAGCGCCAGAAGTGCAATGGCGGATCTTTTAGGTTCTACGCCAGAAGGAATCTTCTTTGGCCGAAGTATGACTCAGATAACTTTCGACATCGCTCGCACTCTGGCTCAAGACTGGGGACCTGGCGATGAAATCGTGGCATCTCGCTTAGATCATGATGCAAATGTTCGCCCCTGGGTTCGTTACGCACAAAATTCCGGAGCCACGCTTCGTTGGATTGATTTTGATCCGGCTACGGGCTACTTAGATGTATCCGATGTCGAAGCGGTTCTTACTGATCGCACCAAGCTGGTTGCGATCACGGCTGCATCGAATCTAATTGGCGCACGCCCTGACATCCCAGCAATCGCTAAAGCAGTCCATGCAGTTGGTGGACTTCTTTATGTAGACGGCGTTCACAATACCCCGCACGCCGTGGTGGACTTCAAGGCAATGGGCGCAGATTTCTACGGCTGCTCACCTTACAAATTCTTTGGACCTCATCTAGGTGTTATGACAGCCTCTCCGGCGCTGTTAGAAACTTTGCACCCAGATAAATTGTT
>JBILBY010000065.1:0-5280 GCA_044353415.1 Candidatus Nanopelagicales bacterium
TTGAGCAAGGATTTATCACGGTAGGTAAAGTTGTAACTGGTTCAGGGAAAATCGAAGTTTTAAGCAATTAATAGCAAACAAAAGGATAAAAATGCCACGCCCCCTAGAAGGAATTACAGTTCTCTCGCTTGAGCAATTCGGAGCAGGTCCTTTTGGCACTGTCCATCTTGCAGATCTTGGGGCTCGCATTATCAAGATTGAAGATCCAAGTTCCGGTGGTGATGTCGGCAGGTATGTCCCGCCTTACGCACATGAAGAAGATTCCCTATTCTTTGAGGCTTTCAATCGCAATAAAGAATCAATCTCACTAGATCTTTCATCCCCAGCTGGCCGCGCCACTTTTGAGGATTTAGTAAAACAAAGTGATGCCGTCTACTCAAACTTGCGCGGTGACGTTCCAGCAAAACTGAAAATCACTTACGAAGACCTAAAGCACCTAAATCCCGCAATTGTCTGCTGTTCGTTAAGTGGTTTCGGCATGAGTGGACCGCGTTCAAAAGAACCGGGCTATGACTACATGTTGCAGGGTCTAGCTGGCTGGATGTCTCTAACTGGTGAACCTGATGGTCCCCCAACTAAGAGTGGACTTTCCTTGGTTGACTTCTCTGGTGGCTTCGTTGCAGCGCTCGCACTCGTGAGCGGCATTCATGCAGCCAGGCGTGACGGCGTTGGTATGGACTGCGATGTATCGCTCTATGACACTGCGCTTTCAATGACTAGCTACATCGGAGCTTGGCATCTATCAGGTGGCCACGAACCAATCCGTCACTCGCATTCGGCGCATCCTTCATTAGTGCCATTCCAGGTTTTTCAAACTAAGGACTATTGGATCGTTATTGGTTGCGCTAAAGAGAAGTTCTATGAGCGCCTGTGTGAAGTTATTAAGCGTCCTGACCTAGCTACTAATCCAGATTTCGCTAACTTCACGGTCCGTTATGAAAATCGTGATGCTTTGGTTTCGCAACTTGATGACATATTCAAGACTCGAACTACGGCAGAGTGGCTGGCCGATTTAGTCCCGGCCGGCGTACCAAGTTCTCCAGTGAACACTATTGAACAAGCATTCAAGGAAGAGCACACAATTGCTCGCGAGATGATTGCCCACAGTGAGCATGAATACTTTGGCAAACTTCGCACGCCAGCATCGCCAGTTAACGTTGGGCCAAAGCGTCAGACTTATCAGCGAGCTCCTAAGCGCGGCGAGCACACCATTTCAGTTCTAAAAGAGTTATTGGATTTGTCTGATGAGCAGATCAAAGCGCTAGAGGCAACCGGAGCTTTTGGAGAAGCCAAGTGAAAGCCTGGGATGGCGTCGCCTATGACGCCCTACCGCTACCCCACGAACAATGGGGAATTCGAACCATTGAAGCGCTAAGCCTGCAGCCCAACGAGACGTTACTTGATGCTGGTTGTGGAACTGGAAGAGATGCTCAGTTAGCTCTAGCGCAACTTCCAAATGGCAACTTGGTTTGCGTTGATCAAAGCACCACCATGCTGGACCAATGTCGAACCAGATTTGGCAATGATTCCCGCGTGCAAATCTTGGAAGGTGATTTAGACCAAGCGCTTCCCGTCGAGGCCGAAAGCGTTGATGCGATCATGTCCGTTGCTGCTCTTCATTGGCTGGCTCATCACAACAATGTGTGGCAACATTTCTTTAATGCCCTAAAGCCTGGCGGTCGAATCGCAACAGACTGTGGTGGCTTTGGAAACTTAGAAAAGACCCTGGCTTTAGTGCCACAAATTGATCCAAACATCAAGTTTCCTAATTGGTACTACGCCAATGTTGCAGACTCTGAAGGCTTACTCAAAAAAGCTGGATTTGTTGACATAGAAGTAAGTCTTCGTCCGCATCCAACACCACTTCCAGATAAAGAAACTCTGGCAACATACTTAAAGACTTTGGTATTCCGGGAATGGAATGACGACCAGATTGCCAAGATGTCAGAATTGCTAACTGATAACACTCTTGACTATGTCCGGCTTGAAGTTCGCGCCCGCAAGGCTTAAGTGAATTAAGTGACCGAGGGTGAACTCAAGATTGGTGTCCTATCTCGGCGGGCTCCGATCGGTCACACAGCGGATTTAACTGCAACCCTTGAGCATGTTGGTGGCTTAACCAGAGTTCTACCTGCACTTGCCGAATTTGCCAACATCGATTGGACGGCCCTAACTACCCAGAGCCAAGTGCGGCTACCCAGAAATTACTCATTTTCCGAGATTTCAAATCAGATTCATCAACACAACATCAACATATTTCTAGCTGAAGTCGATTCCAAGGAATTGGATCTGAGCGATTGGTTTTGTGCGCACTACATATGGCCATTGCTACATGGCCTACCAATCCCCAAGCTTGCCGATGCGGAACTAAGCCAGCGTTTAAGCACCGTCCGAAGTACCAGTCAAGCGTTGGCAGCCGAATCTGTCGATGTCGATAATCACGGTTACCTTGTTAATGATTTCCAACTCTCCCAAGTCCCAGTAGCCCTACGAGAACTTGAACCAAGTAAGCAAATTTCATTCTTTCTCCACACGCCTTGGCCAAAATCAGTTCCGAGCAGCAACATTGCAATCAAGATTCTTGAATTCTTGGCTTCTGGAATGTTGGCTGCAGATGTCATTCAATTTCAAACCCAAAAAGATTTGCAAGCATTTGAAATATTCGTTACCGGCCACCTGCAATTGGAACTGGCAAATGTGCAACTTGACGTTAATCCAGTGTCAGTAAATGTTCAGCATTTGAATCTGGAGTCTTTGGACACAGAAAACTTGTTAAACCTTCGTGAGGACGAAATCAGCTATGTGCACATTGCTCGAAGTGATCCAATAAAGAACACGCTGCCAAGTATCAATGCGTTTACTGAACTAGCGCAAGAGTTCCATGCTTCTGCACCCCGCAGTTACCTAGACCTATACATCGTGCCTTCTCGACAACAATGGCCAATGTATCAAGAGCTACTTTCTGAGATTGTTCAAACAGTTGAGCAATACAATGCAAAACTTTCTTCGCTCAACTACGCTCCAATCCGACTTCACATTGGCAATGACTACCAAAGAGCCAGCCAGGCACTAATTCGTTATGACTATTTGATTGCTGGTTCTGTAGCCGATGGCCTCAATCTGGTAGTCAAAGAGGGTGCGATCTTGAATGATCGAAATGGTGTCATCGTAAGCACCAAGAATGTTGGCGCCATGGCTGAGCTTGGAAACTTCTGCATCCTTGCTGGGGAGGCTACTGCAACTGCAATCACCGATGCCTTGGTAGAAGCGCGTAACTTAAGTGCGGAATCACGCAGGAAGTTGTCATTTGAACTAAAGCGTCAGATTCAAGAATTTGATGCCAGCTACTGGGCCCAATCAGTTGTTGCGAATTTCAAGATTTTAGAGAAGGTTTAAGTCCTAAGACTCGCTAGCCTGCAGGCTCACATCAGTAATTCTGACGCCATTTACATCAACCAAGTTTTGATCCATGTTTAACAACGCAAACTTCAAGCGATCGATGTCAGATAGATTGCCCTTATTGCGAGTACGAACATCTAGCTCGATAGTCACCTTAAGATCTTGAGCCTGACCAACGGTAACTCCAGCTGCCTTAGCCATCTTGTCGGCAACAATTGAGGTGATCTCGCCGCGGGCGACCATTGCTGCCAATGATGCAGCTAGCTCAACCTTCCACTTGTCGGCATCCTTTGGACCCAAGTAGACAGGTTCGTTGTTGCCAACGTAGTGCGGACGCCAGACGAAGAAGGAACTTAGCTCACCAGTTGGAACCAACGTGAATTCACGTTCCACCTTGACTCGGCGCGGACCTGGGTAAGGCATTGGAGTGTTTTGTACACCAATTGTGTGTGGGAACCAGCGGAATTCGCGCTTAACGAATCCAACTGAATGTGGCGACCAAACAAAGGTAGACGGCTGCTTCTCGTACTGAACAGCTGGCGGTGCTGGAGTTGGCCATTCAACTTCAGTCTTGTAGCCAATCTTGTGTGGCGACCAGGTGTAGTTTCGAGTTACATGAAGGTAAGGACCCTTAAGGCCGTTCATGTGCGGACGCCAGACGAAGCCGCGCTTGATGCCGCCGCCCTTACGAGTACCTAGGTAACTTAATTCAACAATCTTTTCTGGAGTTAACTCTCGGCCAGTTAGTTCTGCAACAACTTTACCTTCAGCAAAAATCAAAACACGATTACAGATGTTCGCCAAGTCTTCGTGTTCCGCAGAGGCAACGATTACACCAGCGCCAGCGCGAGCCGCATCAGCAATCTTTTCAAAGATTGCAGCCTTGCTACCTACGTCTACGCCTTGAGTTGGTTCGTGCAACAAAAGTACATCTGGCTTAATTTGGATCCACTTAGCCAGCAGAGCTTTCTGTTGATTTCCACCCGATAGTTTACGTAACTCGATGCCTGGAACCGGCGGCTTAACATCAAAGCGACGAAGTAACTCGCCAACATCTTTTTTCAACTTATTCTTACGAAGACGTCCTGTTGTGAAGTATTTGCCAAGTACCGGCATGCCCACGTTGTCAGTAAGAGTTGCAAGAAGTACTCCACTTGCTCCGGTGCGATCTCCAGGAAGTAGGGCAACTCCAGCATCAACTGCCTTACGTGGATTTAACTCTTCTTTTTCATATTTCTTACTCTTGATTGTTATCGTGCCATCGGTGTGCTCTAGTGCGCCGAATAGTGCGTAAGGAACTTGGTCGTGACCTGCGCCCATAAGGCCAGTCATACCAAGTACTTCGCCGCGGCGAAGTGTGATGTTTAGCTTTGGAATTGTGCCAGCAGCCATGTTCTTGGTCTGCAGTACAACTTCCTTAGATGGTGACGGAATGTGATCGGGATAGAACGCATTCATTGATTGGCCAAGAATCATGGCTACCAAATCTGCTTCTTTGGTTTCCTTGGTATTCACTGTGGCAACCTTGCGACCATCGCGCAGAACCGAAATGCGATCGGTTAGATTCAAAATTTCATCGGTACGGTGACTGATGAAAACTACGCCAGTTCCCTGTCGGGTTACTTTCTTGACTGCATCGAAAAGCTTGTCGACTGATTCACTAGGCAGATAAGCGGTTGGCTCATCGAGAACTAGAACGTGACCTTCTGGGTTTGTGGCAATCTCACGGATCGCTCGGGCAATTGCCACAATTGCTCGGTCCACTGGAGGAAGGGCTCCTACAGGAGTTAATGGATCCCACTTCAACCCAAACTGCGACAGCTGATATGCAACTGCACTCTTTTCATCAGCCCATGGAATCTTAGATAGACCACTGCGGCG
>JBILBY010000066.1:0-5263 GCA_044353415.1 Candidatus Nanopelagicales bacterium
CAGCGCGCTCACCCAAGATAAACGTTGGGTTGAAGGCGCCAGCCTGCTTCATTAAGCCATCAACTAAATCGCGACCCTTGACGGCAGGGAAACCAGCAATGTCGAAGATTTCTTTTTCTGGATACATGGCTGTGATTTGGCCACCAGGTTCAGTTAAAACATCTAGTACGGTTACCGAAAATCCTCGGAATCCTGCGTAATAAGCAGCATATAAGCCAGCCGGACCGGCACCAATAACTAGAACATCACTCATATGTTCGAGTTTATCTTTGAATGCGGTTGGTTGGAAACCCAGTCGGCACAGAGGAACTGCTCCACCTAGTCGGTGAACCTCATAGCCTCAATTGAGTTTGCTGTAGTTATAACTCAAGAATGAAGCTGTTGCTACCCATGCCTGGTAGGGCAGTAGCGCTATGCCAAGCGGGATTGACGTTCTAAAAGCAACCACCACCATAGGAATTGTAAGTAGAGCCGTCAGGACTAGTGAGATTGCAGCAATTTGCAGGTTGTGTGGAACGTAGAACTGATATGCCCACACGAGGGCGCAAAAAACCGATGCTGCAAAGAATCCAAGATAGATAAGCGTGGCTGCAGTGGTTGCGCGTTGCGCGACGGTGACTGCTGCAATTCCAAGAACAATGAAGTTGTAGGGCCAGATAAGACCAAAGACAAAGTCCGGTGGTTGCCATGCTGGGGCATTGAGATTGCGGTACCAGTTATCGCCAGTGTTCACCCAGAGACCAGAACCAATTACATAAATAGCAACTAGTCCAACGCCGGTAAAAGCGGCAAGATTTTTCACTTGTTAGGGCTTTGCGTCATATGCCGAGTATAAATCGATTGATATTGGAAAGTCGTGTGACGCGAGCACCGATTGAACACTAGAACGATGGTAAACAACTAGCGATATTCGGCAGGCGAGCGTACCCATGAGCCAGAAACTAAGGCTGAAAGATCTGCAGCGCTTCCGCTGAACACGTTCAAATCCAAGTGATTCCTGCCAGTATCTCGACCTGGGCGACATAGCGTTACATCAGCAGGACAATCGCCTAACGATGGGCGCCAAGGAATTCCATAAAGTTCGCGATCACCAGTGTTTGTGTACTGCCAGAACGTCCACACATATGAACAGTCCGACTGCTTCCATGCCGTTTCGTAACATGGTCGGCCGTTTAAGCCTTGGCCAACCTGTACTGCAGGATCAGCTGGGTTTCCTGGTTGGGCCAACCAAAGGTGGTAGTTGCGAAACTTATCGATCGTTGCTTGATCCTGCAGGTAGCGAGTCGACAAAAAGTTTCGGTAGGAATACATAATTGGTGCGCGACCGGTAGCGCCCTGCATTGCATCCAGCCAAGTGAAAGTCCACAGCGTGACCATTTCATCCGAGATGGTTGGGTCCACATTTTCGACATCCAATACATAAGGCATGGTTCGATAGTCATAACCGCCTAGGCCAGCAAGTCGTGCAGCAGCCTGAGATGCTTGCGCCTGAGCATCAGCAACTATGACATTTGGATCAGCAGTAACTGGAATTCTTGCAAAGTGGTAGTAGCCAACCAAAATTCCAGCCGCTTTTGCCGCTGGCGCCCACGCAGTCACATGGGGAATTGCTAACACGTCTTCGCTCGCAAGACCATCAGATCCTTTTATGAAGGCGTATGCCACACCAGCGGCAGCCATTCGATTAAAGTCCAGTGCCTCACCAATGTTTTGCCAGCGTGAGAGATCTACACCCAGAATCCGAGAACCTGGTCCAACTGCAGCTAAATTCAATGGCGCAACAACTGCAGTGGATTGAACTTTTGTTTTCTTGGAACCAGAAATCGCGCGAATCGATAATGCCGGCGTTGAGGCTGGAGCAGTTATCTTCGCTGACCACTTACCGCCTTTTTTCTTGGACTTAACTGTCTTTACAGTTTTCCACTTCTTACCTTGCTTAATTTGAATTTTTACTTTTGAACCCTTTAGGCCGCCAGTGGTCTTACCGGAAAGTGTGATCTGTTGTCCTGCAACTAGCGACGCTGGAATTGGCGTCATTGAAACTGATTGCTTCACTGCAGCTTCAGACGGCACAGCGAGTAGTGACAGAACTAACGTAACTGCGATAAACAGCACGGACTTACTTAGACGAGACAAAATCATTTAGTTACTTTCATTGAGGTGCAGCGCAAACTGCAGCAACAGGCTTACGAAGTTTGGTGCCAGTGCTGTCACGCTTACCGAGCTTGTCTGGAACATCAACTGCAGCTCCAGTTGAACCACAGGCATGAACTGGACCGTTGCCTGCAGTTGCTGCAACGAGAACATCCTCGCCAGCCAAGAACTTGTGACAGCGAACACCACTAGCTGCTCTACCCTTGCCTGGGAATTCAGTTAACAAAGTTAGCTTCATGGTGTGAGCAGCGGTGCCTGGAAGTGCTCCAGCCTCGCCACCAACAGTTGCCACTAGGCACTCTTCGTGGGCATCAACAACCGAACCGAAAATAACTTCGGCGCCTTCATACAAGCGGATGCCGACAACACCAGCAGCTGGACGACCAGTTGCGCGAACTAGGGAAGCGTCGAAGTGAAGTAATTGCGCATCGCTAGTGATCAGAACAACTTCGCCACTTTCGTCTTCGCATTGAATTGCGCCCACTAGGTAGTCGCCTTCTTCGAGGCGAATCACATTCCAGTCACCCGCTGAGGCAGGTACGTCGTTAACTACTCGCTTCACAGTTCCAAATGCAGTGGTTAAGAAAAGCGTGGACTCAGGTTGATCTAGCGCCATCAAGGAAATTGGGGTTTCGCCCTTACCTAATGTGATGAATTCTTTTAGCGCAGCGCCACCGGAAGCCGACATGGCAGCACCTTCAGCAAGAGCTGGCAAGTTCACAACTGATTGTCGGATCACACGACCAAAACTAGTAACGATTCCAACGTCACCCCTGGCAGTTGTACGTACCATGGATCGAATTGTGTCGTGACTTGTACGCTTCTTGGCAAACTCCAGCGGAATGTCGCCAGTTGTGCGAGCTAGCAGTCCAGTAGCTGACATCAACACGAAGCATGGGTCATCGGTAACTTCTAATGGCACTGGCAACGCAGCCGAAATGATGCCGTCATCTGAAAGTAATTGGGACCTACGATCATCGCCATATTGGTTTGCCACATCAGTTAGTTCTTGACCAACTACTTTGCGCAGACGCTTATCGTTTTCCAAGATGTCTGTTAAGTCAGCAATGATGGCGCGCAATTCATCCTGTTCTTTTTCAAGTTCTAATCGCGAGAACTTGGTTAACCGACGTAGTGGCATTTCCAGAATGTAATTAGTTTGAATTTCGCTTAAATCAAAAACGCTCATCAAACGTTCGCGGGCAGCAGCTGTGTCATCACTGCCACGAATAACGGCAATAACTTCATCGATATCAAGGATTGCAACTAACAAACCATCAACTAAATGCAAACGATCATTTGCCTTTGTGCGACGGAATTCACTGCGACGACGAACTACTTGTAGTCGGTGATCAATGAAAACCTGAAGCAACGGCTTTAGACCAAGGGTTACTGGCTGGCCGTTAACTAGCGCAACGTTATTGATGTGGAAAGCGTCTTCTAGGGGAGTTAACTTGTAAAGCTGATCTAGAACTGCTTCGGGATGGAAACCATTTTTGATTTCGATTACAAGTTCAAGTCCAGATTCATAATCCGTTAAATCGATTACATCCGAGATGCCTTGCAGCTTCTTATTAGTAACCAATTCCTTGATGCGTTCAATTACCCGCTCTGGACCAACTTGGTATGGCAATTCGCGAACGACGATGCCTTGGCGACGCGGTGATATCTGTTCGATGTCGACTTTGGCGCGAATTTTAAAACTGCCTTTGCCACCTTCGTATGCTTCTCTAATTCCATCCAGGCCGTAGATGATGCCACCCGTTGGTAGATCAGGACCTGGCACAAAAGTCATTAACTCATCAAGGGTTGCTTTGGGGTGTGCAAGTAGGTGAGAAGCCGCAGCTACAACTTCGCGCAAATTATGTGGGGGCATGTTGGTTGCCATACCTACCGCGATACCGGATGCACCATTAACTAAAAGGTTTGGAATTGCCGAAGGTAAAACCGTTGGTTCAAGTTCGCGGCCGTCGTAGTTTGGCGTGAAGTCAACCGTGTCTTCATCGAGCGAATCCACCATTGCGCTAGCTGGACTAGCCAATCGAGCTTCGGTGTAACGGTAAGCAGCCGGGCCTTCATCAAGTGAACCGAAGTTACCGTGCCCATCAACAAAAGGAAGTCGTAGCGACCAAGACTGAGCCATACGGACAAGTGCGTCATAGATCGCGCTGTCACCATGGGGGTGAAGCTTGCCCATAACTTCACCAACAACGCGAGCGCTCTTTACGTGGCCTTTGTCAGAGCGCAACCCCATGGATGCCATGGTGTGCAAAATTCGACGCTGTACTGGCTTTAAACCATCTCGAGCATCAGGTAGGGCGCGGGAGTAGATAACTGAATAGGCGTATTCCAAAAACGAATCTTGCATTTCATTAGCAACATCGATGTCAACAATTTTTCCGGCATTATGTGCAGGTTTCGATGGAGTGGTTTTAGCCATAGTTAAACGAGTTCCTTGCTAACGGTATGAAAAGGATTCTTATTTGTCATTCGGACGATGGCCGAACAAGATGTCATCCCAAGAAGGTGAATCATCAACGGCAACAACTGGTGCTGGGGTAGGCGCTGGAGTTGCAACCGGCATTGGCACTGGCATCGTTGGATGACCTGGCCCTGCCCATGCTGGTGGCTCAAGTTCTTCGGCTTCTGGCTCGGAAACTGTTGGAAGTCCAACTAGTCGTGGTTTTGGATCTTCAGTTTTGCTTGCGGCAGCAGTTGCGCCAGTTGCTTCATCAAATAACCAACGCGCTTCGTCATCAAGTGCAACGATGCTCTTTGCTAGTGGATCAAAAATCCAACTTGCGATTCCGCCGCCACTTCCGCTGGCCCAAGAAACCGTAACTGTCCAACGCGCATCATCGCGACGGTAAGAATCCCAAACTAAAGTCAAAGTATCGACACCGCGGTTTGCAAGTTGCCCTGTTGCTAATTCGCCAAGGATTACTTCACCATGTGGTCGACGGACCAATGTTTCAGAAGCGCGTTTTGCCATGTAAGAACGTTCAGCTAGAACTGGACCGGCATAACGTTCAATCCGTTCAGCATCAACGCCAGCCTCAGCCGCGATGGCTGCTGCAGTTTCGCCGCGACGAATTCGAGTTTGAATGTC
>JBILBY010000068.1:0-5230 GCA_044353415.1 Candidatus Nanopelagicales bacterium
TCAGCTTTGAGCCGATCGTAGGCATCTTGGGTCAACCAAACTTCGTTCATTCGATAGACATTACGCGTATTTAGCTAGTTGGTGCGACTCCGGGCGCGACCTGCTCGGGAATTTTCACTCCCGGTGGGAAATTTGCTGGGGGAACCCGCATGTTTTGGGAGTTTGAGCAGCCAAGTACTTCCGCTAATACCGCCTGACCATTTGTGGTCAGCGGGTAGGTGATCTGCTCGTAATCACTGCCGCCAGCAACGGTTACCGTTGCATATCCGACATCAGTGCGGGAGATATCTTGCGCTCGAACTACGCAATAAGTAGTGAGTTCCGGACCACGCGCTAATTCCCAGGTCACATTGACTTGAGTTGGTGAAACAATTTCGAAAGTCAAGAGTTGGGTGCTAACGCTTGGATTCTGTTGGCGAAACGCAGCGTAAGCCAGGCTTCCCGAAACGACGCCAGCAATCAAGATTCCTATCAGGACTGGAACTACACGCCTGCGGCGCACACCATATCGAAGTTGGATGTGCTCTGGAAGGTTTGAATTGTTTGGCATACTCCCTCCAGAATACGTCCTCGTACTAGATAGTGGAGAATAGAGGCATGGCACAAACGAACCTCACTGAATCTGGTGTGGAAACGTATTTGCCCGCTAACGGTGAACCACTTCGATTGCTTGCAGTTCACGCCCATCCTGATGATGAATCCAGCAAAGGTGCAGCGTCCACAGCAAAGTACATCAGCGAAGGTGTGCAGATTATGGTTGTGAGCTGCACCGGCGGTGAACGTGGCGACATTCTAAATCCCAGCTTTGAACTAGGAGATAGATCGATCTTTGAAGTGCGCAAAGACGAGATGAAACGGGCTGCGCAAATTCTAGGTGTCTCACATCGCTGGCTGGGATTTGAAGATTCTGGTTGGCCAGATGGTGACCCTAAGCCACCACTACCCAAAGGTTGCTTTGCTGATCTGCCACTAGAAGAGGTAAGCGCACCGCTAGTTGAAATCGTTCGTGAATTTAAGCCGCACGTAATTACCACTTACGACGAAAATGGTGGCTACCCACATCCCGATCACATTAGAACGCATGAAGTTTCGATATTTGCTTGGGAGCAGGCAGCCAATCCTGAATACAAAACTTCACAAGAACCTTGGACTGCTGCAAAACTTTATTACCACCATGGATTTTCAAAGTCACGAGTCCAAGCGATGCATGACACGTGTCTGGAATTAGGAATTGACTCGCCATATCAAGAGTGGCTAGACGAATGGGAAGATGAAGACCTAGCCACGAATCGCGTGACAGCTCGAATTGATTGCGCGAATTGGTTTCCGATTAGGGAAGCAGCCTTGAAGGCGCATGAAACCCAAATTGATCCAAATGGCAGTTGGTTTGTAATCCCGAATGAAAAACTGGCTGAGATTTGGCCAACTGAAGACTATGAACTTGCTATTTCACGAATTGGTGAAATTGTGGAAGAGACAGATTTGTTTGAAGGACTAAGGGGACAGTAGATGTTTAGATTTATCACTTCGATTGCAGGAACCTCACCAGAACCATTCCCATCATCAACTGAATTTGATGCCTCGAAAGTAAATCCTGGCCCAATCGGCGGATTAGTTTTCCTGCTCTTAACCATTGCTGTCGTGATCTTGCTGTTTAGTTTTAATCGACACATCAAGCGAGTGAATTTCGAGCAGGACGATACCGAACAATAAGTCCTTATGAATCGGTACTTCACTCTTCGCCTGTTGGCGATACATGTCCTCGGGGCTTTTTCAGTCGCCGCATGTTTAGCTTTGGCATATTGGCAGTGGGATAGGGCTCAGGCCTACGTGCCACCAGCGAGCGCCACAACACTTTCGTTTGAAGAACTAAGCCCATTGCGTGATTACCTTCCGGCTTCTTCGGTTGGGATCCCAACATCAGTTACTGGCACCTGGCAACCCGATGAAAGAATTTTGATGTCAGAGCGAGTGGTTGACGGTAAGTCAATGGTTAGTCCAGATCCTGAATCTGAAGTCATTGTTGAGTGGGTTGGTCCAGTTGGCTTTTGGGTTGTAGACATCATGGAACTTGCAGATGAATCTAGTTTGGGAGTCGTACGCGGGTTTACGGAAACGCCAGATCAAATTGAATTAGCTACTGGCGAGGCGACAGTTACTGGAGTTATGCAACCGAGTGAAGATGTCCCTGGCTTGAAGTTAGTCAACAACATTGAACCTTTGACAACAGATTTAATTGTGGAGAATTCCAGAACTATTGCCCACGACGGCTACCTGGTCGCGACTTCAGTAACTGAATCACTTTTGCCAGTCAGCCCGATTTTTACGGAACCAGTAGTCAAAGGCCTGAACTGGAGAAATGTCGCCTACACATTTAACTGGGTTTTTTTTGCCGGGATCGTTGCAATGATGTGGGTTAGAGTGGCGCGTGATGAGCTGGTATTCGCAGAAATCGCGAAAAGTAATGCAGACTTAGGACATGACAATGAATCGTGAAGATTTTGCAAAGCAATGGCTGTTCTATCGCATCATGGCGGTAGTGGTTGGATCCGTACTTTTGGTTTTGACGATGTTCCTAATTTCAGTACGAGTACTTGAAAATCCAGAACCAGCCTTCTATGCAGCAGCCTGGACTGCTCATGGATATTTGTTCCCGGTTTATGTTGTGGCAACTTTTATGCTGTCTACAAAGTTGAAGTGGTCATTTGGAAAAACCATTTTGATCATGCTGGCTGGCACAATCCCATTTATGTCTTTTCTAACTGAGCGTCGGGTCGCTAAGGAAGTTTCGCAAAGCTAACGCCAGCGATATTGGCCTTCAGTTTGGTCAGCCCAAGAACGTTCGTCTTCAAGTGGCTCCACGTGAGTGGTAACTATGGTGTCTGGTAGTTCAGCAATAATGTCTGCTTCTAAGTTCTCAGATAGATCGTGACCTTTTTGAATGGTCCAAGCACCAGGCACTAAAACGTGCATTGAAACGAAGCGCTGGCGTCCAGCTTCCCGAGTTTGCAGTTCGTGGAACTTAATCTCGTCACTTTCGTATTTGGTTAGGACTTTCACAATTTTTAGGTGATCTTCATCTGACAATGCTTTATCCATCAGGCCAGCCGTGCTGCTACGAAGTAAGTTAACTCCGGTAACAATAATGTTCAGTCCAACTGCCAACGCAACAATGCCATCGAGTCGATTCCAACCTGTTACAACAACTAAACCAACACCAACAATGACTCCAGCAGAGGTCCAGACGTCCGTCATTAGATGTTTGCCGTCAGCAACTAGTACAGGCGAGCGATGAAGTTTGCCGGCCCGCAACAAGATCAATGCAGTACCACCATTAATCAGGGCAGCCACAGTCGAAATTGTTAGACCCCAGCCAATTTGTTCTAGTTCACGAGGCGTAATGATTCTTTCGATTGCGGTGTAGACGATGATTAGCGCGGCCAGCAGAATCATGAAGCCTTCGATTGAAGCCGAGAAATATTCTGCCTTGCCGCGTCCAAAGTGATGTAGCTCATCTGCGGGCTTCATTGCAGTTCGCAGGGCAAACAAGGCAACCACGGCAGCGACGATGTTCACTGTCGATTCAAGTGCATCTGACAGAAGGCCAACTGATCCGGTTGCCCACCAGGCCGCCATTTTCATCCCAAATACAACAACGCTGACAACTATCGACATCCAAGCAAATTTCGCAAGGTTGACTTGAGTGTTGTTGGTTTGGTTTGTAGTCATGTGTTCATTGTGCCAGAAAGGGTATTGCGCTTGCGCAAGCTGCGATGTTACGGCTGATGAATTGGAACTTGCTCGGGCCTGCCACGCCGTTGCTTTGGTGGTTTACGGAGTCCTGAGGCATAAAGGGCCTTTAATATTTCGCGGGTAGTGACCTCAATGGCACCAGCAGCAATCGCAATCTCGCGCATGTGGTCAGGGACATCAAAGTGGTCACCTTGAAATCCGCGATCTGGTAGCCCTAGCTCTGATGCAAATTGCTTTAGTTCAGCAACTGATGTGTCGCTAACCATGTGACACCATAACCAATCACGCCAAGGCCATTGCGCTTGATCTATCAGGATTGCCACTAATTGTTTCCGAGCAACTATTCGTTAATGCCGAATCGAGCATGTAGCTTTCGCAGTGGCTTAGGTGCCCACCAGTTCCAATCTCCAGCTACACGCATCAATGCGGGAACTAGCAAACCTCTAACAACTGTGGCATCGAGCAAAATTGCGAAGGAAATTCCCAGACCAAGCATCTTGATACTTGTCACACCACTTGTCATGAAGCAGGCAAACACGATCGCAATAAGAACTGCTGCAGCGGTAATGATTCGTCCAGATTTTTGTAATCCAGAACTAACCGAGGTAGTGGTATCCGCACCGTTGTCATGCTCTTCTTTAATTCGTGAGAGTAGGAATAACTCATAATCCATAGACAGTCCAAATGCCACAATGGCAACGAGCACCAAAGTTGAAGTGTCCAGCGAACCAGTAACTGTGAAGTCGCCAACCAACCACATGGCATTGCCATCTTGGAAAACCCAAACCAAAACACCAAGAGTTGCCCCAAGACTCAGCATGTTCAAGATCACTGCCTTGATTGGAAGAATTGCGCTGCCAGTAAATAGGAACAGGATGATTAACGTCGCAATAGTCAGCCAACCTAAAACTGCGGGCAAGTTATCCGAGATGCCAGCTTGTGAGTCGGTGAAAATTGCTGCCTGTCCACCAATCAAAGTTCCATCAACTGGTGGTTGGATCGCGCGTAACCGGAGGATTAAATCCTTGGCATCCATGTTGCGGGATTCGACATCGGTATAAAGCGTAATCCGGTGATGTGCCTGTGATGAAGCTACCGCTTGCTCAGGTGGCAATGGTGAAACTGTTTCACCTTCGATGAAGGAGTCAGATGTGAATGCACTTACAACATTTTGATCAGCGACCAAAGTCTTTGCGTATTCGTTTACGTCATCAATTGATGCCGAGATTGGCACCAGAACTTCGACTGGGATTTGACTTTCAAATCGATCACGAATTTGATCTGATGCAATAGCTGCCGGATTGCTAGCTGGCAAAACTCGATCATCAACTTGGCTGAACTTCGCATCCAATGCTGGCGATGCCAATGCCACAAGCAAAGTAACAGTTCCGACGATTATTAAGAGCGGTCGTTTCATCACAGCGGTTGCAAGCGAAGACCAAGCACCAGATTCTTTTGGCTTAAGGTCACCGCGTCG
>JBILBY010000067.1:0-5230 GCA_044353415.1 Candidatus Nanopelagicales bacterium
GATAACTAACACTGTGTTAGATAAACCACAACAAGAATTTTTGCGGTCTTTGCTAAGTCGAGCAAGGGTCCGCACCACAACTGTGCCTAATCGCAAAAGCCGCAATACCAACTTTTACGACGAGCAAAGAAGTGGTTCAGGTCCAGACGAGCGAGATCCAGCAACTTTGTCTGGGTTGATTGATCGCTTAATCATTAGTAAAGGTTGGGACCTGCAGGTTGCAACTGGGCGACTACATGGGCAATGGGGATTAATTGTTGGCCACGATGTTGCAAGCCACGTAAAAATCGAATCATTCAACTTGGATCCAAGCGGGCAATCCGGAACCTTGGTGCTGCGGGCAGAATCGAGCGCTTGGGCCACCCAAATTCGATTACTTTTACCAACTATTTCCCAGCGCCTAGGTGAGGAAATTGGGCAGGGTCGAATCAGCGAGATTAAGGTCCTAGGACCAACAGCTCCATCCTGGAAACATGGCCAAAGAAGTGTCCCAGGACGGGGTCCCAGGGATACCTACGGGTGATACCCCGACTCCCAAAAAATTCAATAAACAGATAGGATTAGGGGTACTAGAGCGCCTGAAAAACTCCCTATTTAGGGTCTGACATTCAGGAGCCAACAACGTACGACGGAAAGGCCCGAAAGTGACGTATGACGGCAGTGCCATCCAGGTTTTAGAAGGCCTTGATGCAGTTAGAAAACGCCCAGGCATGTACATCGGTTCAACCGGTGAAAGAGGCCTGCACCACTTGGTCTACGAAGTCGTAGATAACTCAGTTGATGAAGCTCTAGCAGGGCATTGCACCCATATTGAAGTAACAATTTTGGAAGATGGCGGCGTCCGAGTCGTAGATAACGGCCGCGGTATCCCAGTTGACATCGTTGCATCTGAGGGAAAGCCAGCTGTTGAAGTTGTGCTTACCGTTTTGCACGCAGGTGGAAAATTTGGCGGCGGCGGATATGCAGTTTCCGGTGGTTTGCACGGCGTTGGTGTCTCAGTTGTTAACGCGCTTTCCAGAGATGTAGACGTTGAAGTCCGACGCGAAGGTTTTGTTCACACCCAGTCTTACAAGTACGGCGTCCCAGTTGCACCGTTGAAAAAAGGTGGCAAAACCGATTTAACTGGAACCACAGTTACGTTTTGGGCAGACGGCGATATTTTTGAAACTACTGTTTATGATTTTGAAACTCTTTCCCGTCGCTTCCAAGAAATGGCATTTCTTAATCGTGGGTTAACGCTTTCGCTTACTGATGAGCGAGCTTCTACCGGTCTAGTCATCGACGAAGAAACTGGCGAACCAAAAGTTGATGGCCCGCGCAGCGTTACCTACATGTACGAAGGCGGCATCAGAGATTTCGTTCAACATCTAAATGTGCGCAAGTCACCAATTCACAACGACATAGTTGAATTTTTCTTAGAAGACGAAAAACGTGGATTGAGCCTTGAAGTTGCTATGCAATGGAATAGCAGCTACACCGAATCGGTTTATTCATTCGCAAACACAATCAACACAATCGAGGGCGGAACCCACGAAGAAGGATTCCGCACAGCATTGACTTCGTTGGTTAATAAGTTTGCGCGGGAGTGGAGCATTCTGAAAGAAAAAGACACGAACCTTTCTGGTGAAGATGTTCGCGAAGGTTTGACTGCCATCATTTCGATCAAACTTCATGAACCACAGTTCGAAGGTCAAACTAAAACCAAACTTGGAAACACTGAAGCCAAAGCATTTGTGCAAAAAGTTGTGAACGAAGAACTTGCTGCTTGGTTTGAGAAAAATCCAGCACAAGGTAAAGACATTGCGCGCAAATCTTTACAAGCCGCAACTGCTCGGTTAGCTGCACGTAAAGCACGCGACTTAGCCCGTAACCGTAAGGGCTTACTAGGAAGCAGTAGCTTGCCTGGAAAGTTGAAGGATTGTTCAAGTAACGAACCTTCAGAGTGTGAAGTGTTTATTGTTGAAGGTGACTCGGCCGGCGGCTCTGCAGGTCAAGGTCGCGATCCACGCACGCAAGCGATTTTGCCGATCCGTGGAAAGATTCTTAACGTAGAAAAAACCCGAATCGATCGGGTACTGGCAAACACTGAAGTCCAAGCAATTATTTCTGCATTCGGAACAGGTATCCAAGACGAATTCGATATCAACAAACTTCGCTACCACAAATTAGTTTTGATGGCCGATGCTGACGTTGATGGTCAGCACATCCGTACCTTGCTTCTAACCTTCCTGTTCCGTTACATGCGACCACTTGTTGATGGTGGATTTGTTTATGTGGCACAACCGCCGCTTTACAAAGTGAAATGGTCGCGCGAAGCCCCGGGCTATGCATACTCAGATAAACAGCGCGATCAAATCGTTGAAGCCGGACTAGCTGCCGGTAAAAAACTGCGTACTGAAGACATCCAGCGCTACAAAGGACTTGGTGAAATGAATGCCGAAGAACTTTGGGAAACCACAATGGATCCAGCAACGCGAGTTTTGTTGCAGGTTTCAGTAGACGATGCAGCCCAAGCTGATCAACTTTTCTCAACCCTTATGGGAGAAGACGTCGAAAGTCGACGTAACTTCATTCAACGCAATGCACATGACGTGCGGTTCTTGGACATCTAATGACTGAAATTAATGACGCAACCCACGATCAAATCGAAATTGTCGACCTTAATGTCGAAATGCAAAGGTCGTACCTTAACTACGCGATGAGCGTTATCGTCTCGCGCGCATTGCCAGATGTGCGAGACGGTCTAAAGCCAGTGCACCGCCGCGTTATCTATGCAATGTATGACGGTGGTTACCGCCCAGATCGGGCATTCAACAAGAGTGCGCGCGTGGTTGGCGAAGTTATGGGGCAGTACCACCCACATGGCGACAGCGCGATTTATGACACCTTGGTGCGCCTGACTCAATCGTGGTCACTTCGTTATCCACTGGTGCAGGGTCAAGGAAACTTCGGCTCACCAGGAAATGACTCAGCTGCGGCTGCGCGCTACACCGAATGCCGCATGGCTTCACTTGCCATGGAAATGGTTCGCGACATAGATCAAGACACCGTTGATTTCGTTCCAAACTACGACGGTAAAAATCTTGAACCAACAGTTCTACCTAGTCGTTTCCCTAATCTTCTGGTTAATGGCTCATCAGGTATTGCCGTTGGTATGGCGACAAACATTCCACCGCACAACCTCACTGAGGTAGCTGCAGGTGTGCAGTGGGCACTAGAACATCCAGATGCAACACGCGAAGAATTACTCGAAGCCTTGATGGAACGAATCACTGGACCAGATTTCCCAACCGGTGGTCAGATCGTTGGACGTCGCGGAATTCAAGATGCATATCGCACCGGGCGTGGATCGGTAACAATGCGAGCCATTACCGAAATTACTGAAGACAAGCGCGGCCGCACGATTATTGCGATTACTCAATTGCCTTACCAAGTTAATCCAGACAACTTACTTGAGCGAATTGCTGAGCTTGTTGAGCAAGGCAAGGTTGGCGGCATCGCTGACTTAGTTGATGAAAGTTCATCGCGAACTGGTATGCGAATTGTTGTAGTTCTTAAGCGCGACGCAGTGCCAAAGGTTGTTCTAAACAACTTGTTCAAGTACACCCAACTACAAGACAACTTCGGTGCAAACATGTTGGCACTTGTTGATGGCGTGCCTCGCACCCTGACACTTGATGCGTTCGTATCGAATTGGATCGAACATCAAGTTGAAGTTATTCAGCGTCGCACTGCCTACCGTTTGCGCATCGCTGAAGAGCGCGTACATATTTTGATTGGCCTACTAAAGGCAATCGATCGCATCGATGAAGTTATTGCATTAATCCGCGCATCAGAGTCAGCATCGGTTGCCCAAGCCGGCTTGATGAAACTTCTTGACATCGATGAAATTCAAGCCCAAGCAATTCTTGACATGCAGCTTCGTAAGCTAGCAGCTCTTGAGCGCAACGAATTACAAACTCAGCACGACAAGTTAATGGCTGAGATCGCCGACTACAAAGATATTTTGTCGAACCTAACTCGCCAGCGCAGCATCGTGAGCGAAGAGCTTGCTGACATCGTTAACAAGTTTGGTGACGAGCGTCGCACCACAATCGTGGCTGACGAAAATGATGTAACACACGAAGACTTGATTGCAGTGGAACCAATCGTGGTAACGCTGTCTGCTGACGGATACATCAAGCGCACCAAGGCTGCTTTGTACCGCTCCCAAAAGCGTGGTGGCCGTGGCGTTAAGGGCGCAGCACTTAAGCAAGATGACGTGGTTACAAACTTCTTCGTAACGACAACCCATCACTGGATCTTGTTCTTTACAAACCGGGGCCGAGTGTTCCGAGTCAAGGCTTACGAACTAACTGACACTGGTCGTGACGCTCGCGGACAGCACGTCGCTAACTTGCTATCGCTTGCCCCAGAAGAGCAGGTAGTTGAAGTGCAAGACTTGCGCGACTACAGCCAGGCTAAGTACTTAGTACTTGCAACTCGAAATGGTGTCATCAAGAAGTCCAGACTTGCGGATTACGATTCCTCACGCAGCACTGGACTAGTTGCAATCACACTTCGCGATGAAGACGATGTAGTTTCGGCTCAACTTGTAAACGATGAAGATGACTTACTTTTGGTTTCCAAAATGGGTTACTCGGTTCGTTGCCATGCTGACGATGCCACATTGCGTCCAATGGGACGAACTGCTGGCGGTGTAATCGGAATTAGGTTTAAAACCGATGACGACTACTTGTTAAAGATGGAAGTTGCTACGCCAGATTCATTCGTTGTAACAGTTACCGAAGGTGGTTGGGCTAAGCGCACTTCAATCGAAGAGTGGAACGCAAAGGGTCGTGGCACCCAAGGTGTTCGCGCTATGCGCCTAGTTGAAAAACGTGGCGGCTTAGCTGGCGCTTTGATTTGTGCAGCGGATGATGAAATCTTTGCGATCGCAAGTAATGGCGTTGTAATCCGAACTCGCGTTGATGAAATTCGCGCAGCTGGACGAGACACCATGGGTGTTTCGTTTATGAAGGTTGGCGACGAGGACCAAGTTGTTGCCGTAGCTCGAAGCAGCGCAGCCTCAATGGCCGCCTTGGAAAGTGTTGAAGTCACCGAGGAAGCCACAATTGTTGAATCCGAAGAAGTGAATGCGGAAGTTGCCAACGACGGGGAAGAGGCATAAATGTCAGACATCGATATCGATCTAAACGACGATCAACCGACCAAGCGAAATTTCTTCAAG
>JBILBY010000069.1:0-5191 GCA_044353415.1 Candidatus Nanopelagicales bacterium
GGAGAACTAATCACTCGCTCTGAAGCAGACTTGATGGACATTCGTAACTTTGGCGCTAAGTCAATTGACGAAGTCAAGGACAAGTTAGCTTCCATGGGAATTGCACTGAAGGATTCACCTCCAGGATTTGACCCAAGCCAGTACGCATCGGCATTCGACGATGATTACAACGAAGACGAAGAAGAAGCATTTGCACCAGCTGGTTCATATGCAACTTTCCAGTCTGAAGCAGCACCTGCTGAAGTATCAGCTGATGATGCAACAGCCGATGATGACCAAAGTTTCGCTGAGGACGAGCAGCTCTAACGAGCTCTCGTTTCCAGTAACGAATTGACAGGAGAGAAACATGCCACAGCCATCCAAGGGCAAGCGAATGGGCGGAAGTCCAGCACACGAGCGCCTAATCTTGGCTAACCTCGCAACTGCGTTGTTCGAGCATGGTCGCATCACAACGACTGAAGCACGCGCACGTCGTTTGCGTCCGGTTGCCGAGCGATTGATCACAATCTCAAAGAAGGGCGATCTACATGCCCGTCGTCGAGTTTTGACAGTCATCCGTAACAAGGATGTAGTGCACACACTTTTCGCTGAGATTGGCCCACGCTACGAAAACCGCGAAGGTGGCTACACCCGCATCGTCAAGATTGGTCCACGTAAGGGCGACAACGCTCCTATGGCAGTGATCGAACTTGTTGAAGCTCTTGATGCAGCTCGCGCTGCTGAAGGTGTTGCACGTCGGGCAGCTAAGGAAGCCGAAATGGCTAAGGCAGCAAAAGACGCTGCAGCAGCCAAGGAAGCAGCCGCAGCGGCAGCCGCAGTAGTAGCAGTTGATGAAATTGCAGCAGAAGATGCTCCATCTGAAACTGTGGTTGATGCCGATTCTGGCGAAGCCATTGAATCGGAATCAGTAGATACTGAAGCGACAGCGATCTCAGTTGAAGAAGTTGCGGCAGCTGAAGAGGTTGCGGTAATCGAAGAAGAAGTTTCTGCTTCATCTGAAGAAGACGCTGAAAAAACTGACGAAGCGTAAATAAATGGTTCTATCGAATGAGCCCCTCGTTGCTAACGCAGCGCAGGGGCTCATTCGCATTCGCGGCAAGATTTCCTACGACGGTAAAGATTTCTCAGGCTGGGGAATGCAACCAGACCGCCGCACAGTTCAGGGCGAACTTGAAAATGCCATTTCAACGTTTTTTCGAGTTGATCGAGTTATTGTGCATTGCGCAGGACGAACCGATGCTGGAGTTCATGCAACCGCCCAGGTAATTCATTTCGACATTTCCGAAAAAGATGCAATGGATATGAAGGATCTGACATACAGAATTAATGCGATTCTTCCGGAAGATATTTCAATCCAGGAACTCGAAGTCACAACCCCAGATTTTGATGCTCGGTTTGCAGCCTTGTCGCGCAGGTATGAGTATTTGATTTATCAGGGACAGCGCAATCCATTGTTACGGGATCGGGCACACCGGAGTTACCTGCCCCTAGATGTTCCAGCTATGAATGATGCCAGTCAAGCATTGATTGGACTGCATGACTTTTCGGCATTCTGTAAAAAGCGTGAAGGTGCCACAACCATTCGCACTTTGATGAAGTTTGACTGGACAGAAACCGCCGATGGATTAATCAAAGTTGAATTAGAAGCAGATGCATTTTGCTATTCGATGGTGCGCGGATTGATTGGCGCAGTTCTGGCAATCGGTGAAGGCAAGTTTGATAAGGCTTGGCTGGAAAACTACTTGGCAGGCCGAGAACGTGAAGCTCATGTTTTTGCAGCTCCAGCATTAGGCCTTACTTTGGTCGACGTTAAGTATCCCGATGCCAGTGAGTATGCCAAGCGGATCGCAGAGACATTGCAAGTAAGGGATTCTGATGGGGCATCTTGATGTCCAGCATGTAACTTATTCACTTCCTGATGGTCGGATTCTGTTACTTGATGTTTCCTTCCGCGTAGGCGAAGGTGCAATTACTGCGTTGATTGGTGCAAACGGTGCTGGCAAATCAACGCTTATGAAAATGATAGCCGGAGATGAACAACCGCACGAAGGAAGTATCGCGCGTACCGGTGGCCTTGGCGTAATGCGACAGTTCGTAGGGCATATGACTGATGGCACGGTACGAGACTTACTGCTGACCGTTGCGCCACCTGCAATCGCCCAAACCGCTGCTCGAATCGATGCCACTGAACTCGCGATGATCGAAGACGATAGCGAAAAGAATCAAATGGCTTATGCCCAAGCAATTGCGGACTGGGCAGATGTTGGCGGATATGACATCGAAGTGCTTTGGGACGTCTGCACTATGGCTGCAATTCAATTGCCATTTGATCAAGCGCAATATCGACCTGCGGGCAGTCTCTCTGGAGGCGAACAAAAACGGTTAGTTTTGGAAGCTTTATTGCGCGGCCCAGAAGAAGTACTGCTTTTTGATGAACCGGATAACTACCTAGATGTACCAGGTAAGAAGTGGTTAGAGGATCAACTAAACGAAACAAAGAAAACAGTCCTGTATGTAAGCCACGATCGCGAGTTGTTGGCGAACACGGCAAAACAGATTGTGACCCTTGAGTTAGGCCATGCTGGAAACTCAGTTTGGATTCATGGTGGGGGATTCGCCAGTCACGGCCAAGCGCGTAAAGATCGCTTTGCCCGCCTAGAAGAACTTAGACGTCGTTGGGATGAAGAACACCAAAAGATTAAGGATCTGGTTCAGATGCTTAAAGTCAAAGCCAAATTCAATGATGGACTGGCTTCGCGATATCAGGCCGCCCAAACTCGATTAAAGAAGTTTGAAGAAATTGGACCACCGCAAGAAATCCCAATTGAACAAAACGTAAAGATGCGCCTCAAGGGAGGTCGCACCGGAAAACGGGCTGTGGTTTGCGAAGAACTTTCCTTAACTGGATTAGTTGAACCATTTGATCTAGAAATTTGGTTCGGCGAACGAGTCGGAATCCTTGGTGCTAATGGTTCTGGCAAGAGTCACTTCCTGCGCTTACTTGCAGCCGGTGGATCCGATCCTGAGTTAGAGCATTTACCGATTAGTGATGTCACGATTGATCCAGTTGCCCACACTGGCAGTGCAAAACTTGGGGCTCGCATTAGACCAGGTTGGTTCGCCCAGACGCATCATCACCCAGAACTAATGGGCAAGACTTTAATTGAGATTTTGCATCGTGGTGACGAACACCGAAGCGGCATGCAACAAGAACAATCGGCTCGAGCTTTGGATCGCTATGGCTTAGCCGGGGCAAGTGAACAAAAGTTTGAATCCTTATCTGGCGGCCAGCAAGCCAGATTCCAAATTTTGTTACTTGAATTGTCTGGCGCAACTTTGTTGTTACTGGATGAACCAACTGACAACCTCGACTTGGAATCTGCTGAATCACTAGAGCGGGCTCTTGACGCTTTCGAAGGCACCGTGCTTGCGGTAACTCATGATCGCTGGTTCTCCCGAACTATGGATCGCTTCGTAATCTTCGGCGCGGACTCAACGGTTCGGGAATCTGATGAGCCAGTGTGGGATGAGAAGCGAGCCAAAAGGTAATCTGGCAACCATGATTATGGAAACTGCATTCATGGAGATCGTGCCAGGAAAAGAACTTGAATTTGAAGCTGCTATGGAAAAGGCAAAAGCAGTCGTTTCACAAGCTGAAGGTTTTCAAGTTATTCACGTCCACCGCGGCGTTGAAAAGCCATCGACTTATTTGATTGCAATTGGCTGGGACACAGTCGATGATCACATGGTTGGTTTCCGAGAGTCTGAGTTGTTTACACAGTGGCGCGGATTAATCGGACCATTCTTTGCAAACCCACCAGAAGTGACGCACTGGGAATTACAAGCGTAATTACTCCGAGCTAGCCAAGTGCATGGGCAATTGCCCGACAAGCGTTGTATGCGTCTAGATGCATTTCTTCTGAGTCTGGGTTAGGCCAAGATGATTGCTTAGCAACAACGACTCCACGCGGTCGATCAACATAAAGCATTTGTCCGTGAATACCGATACCCATAATCACATCTGGATCCGTACCTGGTTTGTAACAGAAGGATCGATACACGCCTTTTTCAAAGAAGTCTTTAAAGTCTCCAGTTGCCCATTGTTCGGCACTGCCATTTTCGTAGACGTCTAGCAAGAATTCTGGATCGATTGCTCCCATTCCGCCATCACGAATCATCATGCCAAAGCGAACCAAGTCGCGGGGGATTACCGACAGTCCGCCAGCAGCTCGGGGAGAGCCTTGGCGATCGACAGTGATGTGACCTGGAGCCTCTGACCCAATCTTGCTCCAAATAAATTTAGATAGCGCTTCGGCATATGGCATGCCACTGGCTGCTTCAATTACCCAACCAACCAAATCAGTTGTTGGTGACATGTAACGGAACTTCTGACCGTGTTCGCCCTCCTTCTTGCGTGAGGCGATGAAGTCATGCAAGTTTGGCGCACCAAGTGGAGCTGGATACCAACCAACTGAATGGCGATAAGCAATAATGTCTGGGCCAGGCGTGTAGTCCTCTTCGAATTGGTAACTAGCAGCCATGTCTAGCAAATTGCGAACAGTTGCATCTCCGAATCCACTGTCAGCAATCTCCGGAACATACTTGGTAACTAAGGCATCAACATCGATTAAACCTTCTTGCACCAAGGAACCCACCAGCATTCCAGTGAATGATTTGGTAACACTAAAAATCAAATGTGGCTCAACATCGCTAACTCCTGGCGCCAGCCATTCGAAAACTAAGTCTTCACCTTTTGCCACAGTGAAAGAGTCGGTATTAGTACTTGATAGATAGTCAACAAGCTTTTGAGTCCCAGTATGGGTTTCTAATGAAACCGCACCAAGTTTGCTGTTGATCTTTTGATTCAAAACTCGGGGTGATTTTGCGCAATCAACCTGAGCAGTTGGAATCAATTCCCGAACATGGCGAAATGACCAAAATGTATTTTCTGGAAGCATCCAATTATCAAGCGTGGGCCGAGTCATGTATTTAGTATGTCGGTTCGCGATCTAAATCGTGGAGATCTGGCAAGAACATTATGAATAGCTGGAAGACGATCAGGATGGAAACTGCTGCGATGTAAACCGGACGCACACCAAATGCATCAACACTCACACCTGTTACAAACATTCCAATTGGACCGCTGGCATAGAACAAAGATGTTTGCACACCAAAAACTCGGCCTTGAATA
>JBILBY010000004.1:0-15981 GCA_044353415.1 Candidatus Nanopelagicales bacterium
AGTTATGTCATCGATTCCGTAATTGTTCACGAATTGATTCATCTGCTGGTAACTGATCACAGTCCAGAATTTTACGAATTAATGAACAAGTTTCCACAGCACGAAAAAGCCAAAGCTTACTTAGACGGCTACTCGCACGCACAGCAGTATTTCAAGCCTGAATAGTTGATTAATTCAGGTAACTCAGCAACGTGAGTTACGAATTATTCTCCGGATCCTCTTTAGCCGATTCAATTGCCTTGTTAAGTTCGGCCATTAAGTCTTCAGTTCCGGTTGCCAGGAACGCATCGATGTCATCAATGTCAGAATCTCTTGGAAGCAAGTCAGGGTGAGACCAAAGTGCATCTCGAGCGGCTATGCCTTGGGTTTCTGCTAGTCGCTGCCACAGCGCTGCAGCTTCGCGCATTCGACGCGGACGCATTTCCAATCCGATTAGCCCGCCAAACACTTTTTCCGCTGGCCCACCCGCTGCCCGACGTCGCCTAAACACTTCCTCAAGCGCCCCAGCGGATTGCAGACGAGTTCCCGCTGCTTGAGTTACCACGACAGTTACCCAACCTTCAATGAGTGCCAAGAGCAGTTCAATTCGAGTCAGAGCTGCTACTTGCTCCGGAGTTTGAGTTGGCTCGAATAACGAAGACGTCATCATGCTGTTGATGCTGTCTGGATTTGATGGATCAATTTGCGTCATGGCTTGTTCGATTGCACTGGTGTCAATCTTGACGCCTCTGGCATAGTCCGAAATCGCAGCCATCAACTGGGACTGAATCCAAGGCGCGGCGGTAAACAACCTTTGATGCGCGAGTTCGCGAAGTGTTATGTAGAGGCGTGCTTCAGATTCATCGATTGATAAACCCTTGATGAATTCATTTGCGTTTGAAATAACTAAGCCAGGTTTGCCAGAGGCATTTAATGGAATACCAACATCAGAGTTGCTCAAAACTTCAGTAGTCATTTGTCCGAGTGCCTGACCAAATTGCGTGCCAAACATAGTTGCGCCCATCGACTTTGCCATTGCCATAAGCGGGCCGGTGATCGCAGCGAAGTCAGGTGAAGCCAAAGTTTCGCGAAGATTTGCTGCAACCTCATCCGGAAGACTTGAAAGCAATTCCTCTGGGATGTTGATAGTCCCTGCATCGTTACCTGAAGGCAGCATGCCAGTCATCACACCTGCCATTGCATCGGCAACAGGTTGCACAACTACCTTCCAGGAATCAAAAGTAGAAGCTAGCCATTGAGTGCGAGTTACGCCATTGATTGTGTGACCCGCGCTTGGAATTGTGGTTGCATCGTTAAGCCACAAATCCGCCAAGTCAGCAGCCGAGCGCAATTTCTCATTGTCTGACTCATTAATCGCTGGATCCCCAGCTTTGCTTAAGGCTTGATCAGACGCAGTGTGGGCGCTAGTCCAGTTAACTGAGCCACCAGATGGATCGCCACCGTTACGAAGCATGCGGCCCATGTTTTCGAGCATGTCAGCTAGTTCGTTGTTCTCGTCGCCACCAGGGGCGAATCCAAACGGCATACTCATTTTTCCTACTTATCTTTTTGCTCAGAAGAACAAAAGGGCCAGTTACTTCCAAGGTTATGCCCAGTCCCACTAACACTGAATCATTTTGCTTCTAGCCCACGGCGAACATCCAGATTCTTCACGTACGCTGTAAGCCTAGAAACTTATTGTTTTCCTGAAAAGAAATGGCATTTGGATGCGCTCAAGATTAAAGCCCACTCTGACGTGGACCCTCTTGACTTTGCTGGGCGCGGCAATGTTCATTCCAGTTCCATATGTGATGACCTCACCTGGGCCCGTATTCAACACCATCGGGGAAGTTAACGAGATCGAACTGATTTCTATTTCAGGCACCGAGACTTACCCAACTGAAGGTGAACTCGATATGACAACAGTCAGCGAGTATGGGGGACCGCAAGAAGGCTTGGATATGTTCCAAGCTATTTGGGGTTGGATAGATCCGGATCGACGAGTTGTGCCGCGCGAATCGGTTTACCCAGAAGGTGAAACCGAGGAAGAAAACGCTGCAAGAAACGTTGAGGCATTTAGTACCTCGCAGAGCTATGCAATCGCGGCCGCAATGGATTACCTAGATCAGCCAATCAAAGAGCAAGTAATTGTCACCAGCGTTGGACTTGATACACCTGCGCAAGACAAGCTCCGTGCTGGTGATGAGATCTTGACAGTTGATGGTGTTCCAATGACAACACCCGAACAAGTTGTTGAGGCAGTGCGATCCAAGCCAATCGGAACCGATCTGAATTTTTCAGTTATGCGAGGTGGCACAAAGCTTGAAGTAGTTGTCACATCGAGTACTCGTGAGGATGATCCAGCGACAGAGCAGGATGAAGCAACAATTCCATACATCGGCATTGGCATCGATATCAATTACTCAGCTGAATTTGAAATCAAGTTCGGGGTAACCGGTGTTGGTGGACCAAGTGCTGGAACGCTGTTTGCCATTGGAATCATCGACAAGTTAACACCTGGCGCATTGACGCAAGGAAAGATCATTGCTGGCACCGGCACGATCGATCCTGACGGAAACGTTGGCGAAATCGGTGGGATACAACAGAAGTTAATCGGGGCTCGCGATGCTGGAGCAGTTTTGTTCTTGGCGCCAGCGGGCAATTGTGATGAAGTTATCGGTCACATTCCTGATGGGTTAACTGTGGCTGCCGTTGCGTCGTTAGAGGACGCTATGGACGAGATTGAGTCCTTCAATAATGGTGATCAGGTCACAACTTGCAGCTGAGCTAGAAACCACGAATAACAAGAATAAAAGCAGCGGCAATTGAAACAAATATCGCAAATCCCTTTTGCAAAGTTCGCGCGTTTAATTTCCCAGCCAATGGCGCAGCTAAGAAAGAAGAAGCAATCGCAGCGAGCGTGAACGCAGCGATTGGCCCGATTGGTATTTCACTCCAGTACTCAAAGCGCATCAAGAATGCAATTGCAGAAGTGCTCGCTATTGCAACCAGGGAAGTGCCAGCTGCAGTTTTTGTCGGAACTTTAAGGATTAGTACCAGCGCTGGAACAATCAAAAAACCACCACCAACTCCGAGTAATCCGGTAAGAACGCCAATTGCAGTGGCAACGAAAAAAACTAATGGCCACTGCGACTTAACTTGAGCATTAGATTCTCCAACTGGACCACGCCACATTGCAAGTGCTGCACCAAACATCAAGGTCGCAAACAAAATCATTTGAACAGACTCGGGAACTACCTTCACAAGTTGAGTACCAACAAAAGTTCCGAGAATTCCAAGCGCTGAAAATGTTAGACCTAGGCGAACATCAACTGTTTTAGCTTTTAACCGTGGAATGAATCCAGCAACTGCAGCTGAACCTACGATCACCAATGACGAAGTTGTTGCAGCAACGGTTGACAGACCCATTACAGCTATCAACCCAGGCACGGCAAGAATTGCGCCGCCTGCACCGATGGTTCCAAGAACTAAACCAATCAAAATGCCAAGGAGAATCCCTTCAATAAGCATCACGGGTTAAACGACTTCTGGATTTCCGTTTGTATTAACCATGGTTAATCCCGCTTCATTCCAAGCCTTCATTCCGCCAGTCATGTTAAAGACATTTTCAAATTGGGAAGCAACTTTGTTTACTACTTGACCTGAACGGTTTCCTGATCGACAAATGAAAATCAATGGCTTGCCAGTTGGAAGTGCATCAAAATCAAAAGCACTCATGGGATTCCAAGTCACATTTTCGGCATGCCCGGCTTCCCATTCCTGAGACTCTCTTACATCAATTCCAATCGCGCGACCACTAGATATTTCTTCAAAAGCGCTCTGGGGTGTGATTTCCTTCATGACCGATACCTTTAAGCGCTAGCAACTACGTCAGATGGTGAAACTGGACCGGCATCCATGTGCCCAGTAACGATGTTGAGGCCATTAACGCTTAGACAAGCCTCGTAAGGCTCATTGATCAAAACCGCAGTTCGATTAGAGTTTTCGATGATTCCAAGTGCAGCTGCAGCTCGGTAAGCACCTGCGCAGTGAACCCAAATCTCGCCTTCGGTGGGTAATTCGTTAACCCGACCTTCAAGTTCGTGAAGTGGAATGTGAAGCGATGGCTCAATATGTGAAGCCTCACGCTCACTGGTGCGACGCACATCTAGAACATGTACCCCAGGTGTTCCAATTACGGCAGGAACATCTTCAAATTTTACAGTTCGAGTAGTTTTTGAATTATCAAACTCAGCAACATTGCCTACGAAAGATCCGGATGGCCGATCGATTCCAATGCGAACCAATTCGCGCTGAGCCTCTGCAATGTCAGAAGCTTTGTCAGACATCAGAATAAGCTGCTCTTCGTACGGGAACATCCAGCCGAAGTACGTTGCCATGGAACCATCGATACCGAATGACATAGTCCCTGGAACGTGACTTGCTGCCCATGAGCTTCTGGTGCGCAGATCAACAATCCAAGCGCCAGCCTTCATGGCCTTCATAACTTCTTCAGTCGACATTCTGGCCAACTCAGATAAATCGATCGGGCCAGGTCCGGCATGATTCGCAGGTCCCATGTGCTTGTAATACGCCGGGAAAACATCCAGACCCGCAAGAGTCTGAACTATGTAAGCTTCCTTCTCGAGCAGAAGCGCTGGATTGGTTTTCTTTTCATCTGCAATGGTTGAAGAATCACCACAAGTAGCAGTTGCTGCGCAGAACGATCCAAAGCCATGTGTTGGATGCACGGTCACTCCATCTTCAAGCATTCCTGCCAAACGATTTAAGGAACCGTGTTGCAGGCCTGCAAGTTCGCGAGCTTTGTCCATACCAAGCAGATCTGGCCGACCCGTTGAACCATGAAGCATCGAGCCTCCGGTGAAAACACCATGAGCTTTTTCTGCGCCATCAATAAGTGCATATGACATGTGTGTGAAAGTGTGTCCAGGAGTGTGGATTGCACGAACAGCGAAATCTCCAATTGCTTCGATTTGATTGTCGGCAACTGTAACTCGTTCGAAGGTAACTGGATCCTTTTCGCTCACGATGTACTTTGCGCCATGTTCCTTTGCAAGAACTAAGCCACCAGAAACGTAATCATTGTGCATGTGAGTTTCTACAACGCCACCCAAAGTCAGGCCGTCACGATCGAGGATTGCTTGCACGCGATCGATGTCGCGTTGTGGATCAACAGCCAGCGCAGTCTTTCCATCGTGAGCGATGTAAGAGCGATCGCCCAATGTTGGTGTGTCTAAATTGATAACGGTTAATGTCATGGTTCCTCCACTTGGTAACTTTAGTGTATACCCCTAGGGGTATCTATTTCTTAACATCCCACCAAATAGTGGCCAAGGCCCGAGATTGCATTTGCTGCTGAGCTGCGAGAAATTTCTGAATGTCAGAATCACGAGAACTATCGAGACATAGTCGAATTCGAAGAAAACGAACGTCGTCCTCGATGTTTAGCGGCCGGAGTTTCGGTCCCTGCCACAGTTCGAGATTGGCCTCAATTCCCATTTGCTTTAGCACTTCAATCAAATCCTGGGGCGTTGGATTTACTGGGCGATCCAGATCCCAAAAGTGTTTCCAAGAATCACGCATCGTTGAAAGCGGGTGCTGTTGGGGTAATTCGATAACTACCCGCTTTGTAGCATGCGAATCTAGTGCCTTAAGAAATGGTTCAATTTGAGCGACGTTGTATGCCACGTGGTGACATGTGACTACATCGGCTTGCGGCGTCTGCGGCGATACATCTGGCCAGTCGCCCAAAACTTCTGCGTGCTCAAACCCCTTGCCGTCGGCGGACTGTGCAAACATTTTTAGCATCTCAGCCTGGTGATCAACTCCGATAACGGTCCCTGCCGGCGGCGCGATCGCGAATGCAGCAATGCCACCTCCGCAACCAATGTCCAAGACGCTTCCACCAGTTGGCATGGCTTCACGTGCACGCTGGTGTGACGGACTATCTGGAATGTCAGTAGGCAGAGTAAACATTGCAGGTGGATGGATCCATGGAGACTCAGGTGCTTGGGCCATGATGTTTTCAGGTATTGCCCACTGACCTAAGTCGGCTGCCCATTTTTGTGCTGCGTTACTCATAGTGATCTCCAAAACTTTCACTGGTGTCCCCAGATGTTTTAAGCATACCCCTAGGGGTATGCTATAGTTTACTAACACCAGATTAAAGGGGAGTTAAATGAAGAAAGCAGTAGCACTTGCTGTAGCAGCCATTGCATCCGTTGGATTATTGGCTGGTTGCTCAAGCAGCAACGAAGCGATCAAGAAAGTAGATCCAGTTGAATTTAGCGAAGTTGTGAAGCAGCCAGGAGTAATCATCCTAGATGTGCGCACGCCAGAAGAGTTCAATGCTGGACATATTGCAAATGCGATCAACATCAACCTTGAAGGATCTGATTTTGCAAGCGAAGTTTCGAAACTAGATAAGAATGCCACTGTTGCGGTTTATTGCCGAAGTGGAAACCGCTCGGGTGTAGCTACAGAACAGATGGCAGAACTTGGCTTTGTTGACATGTATGACATGCAAGGTGGAATCCTCGAATGGGAAGCCGCCGGCGGTCAAGTAGTCAATTAATGATTTATATCAAAACAACTCAAAGAAAAAGGAAAACAAATGTGTAGTCGAGTTAATTGCCGTAAGTGCGGCAAAGTTACATACAGTGGTTGCGGACAACATCTAGACACAGTGTTCGCTGGAGTGTCAATGAGCAATCGCTGCGATTGTGCTTCTAAGAAAAAAGGATCTTCGGGCGAGAAGTCATCATTCCTTGGAAAGCTATTCGGTAAGTAATGACTCCAACTTGCTTAACTGCAGTAATGCTGTGGCCCGCTAAAAGGTGGGTCGCAGCAATTGCTGTGGCTATAGCGACGTACTTTCTCATCGGAATTCCAACTGCGGTTATCGCAAATCCAGTTTTTGGCAGAGCTATAGGCGTTACGTCGTGGTCGATACCAGTTCTAATTGCGACATCGGTGCTGTCAGGAATGTTGTTCGCGACATATGTGCGAATGGATTCGGTGATTACCGACGAGAGTTCTGCAAAATTGGGATCAGTTGGCGGCTTCCTTGCATACTTAGCCATTGGCTGCCCGGTGTGTAACAAGCTGGCGCTGATTGCCTTGGGTTCGACTGGAGCGATTCAGTATTTCGCTCCAGTTCAGCCGTATCTCGGAGCAGCAGGCCTTTTGCTTTTGATGTATGCACTTCGCAAGCGATTGGTAAATGAATCCCAATGTGCATTGCCAAAACCAAAGAAAATAAACGAACAACCTCAATTAGACGAAATAAATCGATAAGGAAATATCATGGCAACTCTAGAGTTAACCAAAGAAAATTTTGAAGCAACCGTTACTGGCCCAGGCATTGTGTTTGTCGATTTTTGGGCAGCATGGTGTGGCCCTTGCCGAATGTTTGGACCAGTTTTTGAAGCTGCTTCGACTGAGCGCGAGCACATCAAATTCGGCAAAGTTGATACCGAAGCGCAGCGCGAAATCGCTGCTGCTGCAAACATCACATCGATCCCAACATTGATGGCATTCCGTGATGGAATCTTGGTGTTCAGCCAACCCGGAGCTTTGCCTGCGCCAGCATTCAATGAATTGCTTGATGCGGTTGAGGCCTTAAACATGGACGAAGTTCGCACCGAGATCGCTAAACAGCAGACTCAGACAACGAACGCTTAAACTTAAGACAGAACACAGGAATCGAGGAATTTGATGCAAGAGATTTCCGCCGTTGAGTTAATGGCAATCTATAAGAATGTGTCCATCGTGGATGTTCGCGAAATGGATGAGTATGTTGACGGCCATGTGCCGGGCGCAGTACACATACCGCTTTCTACGATTCCGGTTAGAAACAATGAAATTGATAAAGGAACCAAGCACTATGTAATCTGCGAAGCGGGCGGGCGATCTGCCCAAGCGTGTGCTTACTTAGAACAACAAGGCTTCGACGTAGTGAATATTGCTGGCGGAACTGGCTCATGGCGAATGATGGGCGCACCTTTGAATGCAGGCGATCAAGCATGAGTGTTGCAAAGAGGCCAACGCATGTAGTTGAAGATGAACTAGCTCTTGATGATTTTGTTAAGCGAATTCGTCGTGCTGAAGGTCAAATGGGTGGAATTCTTCGTATGGTCGAAGAAGGTCGATCCTGTGAAGACATAGTTAATCAATTAGCTGCTGTTTCTAAAGCGATTGATAAGGCTGCCTTTAGTTTGATTTCGGCAGGGCTTAAAGAATGTCTAACTGATGGCAAGAAGAATCACGAAGAAGTTTCTGCTCAATTGCAAAAACTATTTATGACAATGGCCTAGTCAGCAAAGGTTGATGCGACGGCGTCATTTAGTCGACTAACAAGATTTGGTGCTACCGCAACAGCATCAGCTGAATCATGAGTTCGATAACGCAAGGCATTTAAGTTCTGTCCGCTACGCAGCACCGCACTGACAATCCGCACATCTCGACGTTCTGGATGGTCTGAGGCTGCTTGCACTAGCGCAGAGTCATCATTTGAAGGCAAGTCGGATTCAGCAGATGGTGGCAAAACAATTCGCTCGAGAACCACGATCGCTCCAGCGACATCGTCTGGCCAAGCGATAGTTGCAAGTAGCTCATCAAGTTCTAGAGTGTCCTCAATTTCTTGCTCTACTGACGTGAGGGGCATTTCAGCACTTATGCCAAGCTCGCTAGCCAACTCTGGATTGGCATCAAGCAAATTGGCAGTTGGCACTAGGGCAAATAGGCGAACTGGCTGATCCCAACCTGCGCTCGCCACATGGTCTTCAACTTCCCTAATTAAGGGTTCTAGGTTTGAGGCAAAATCCATAGGGTAAGTCTGTCGTATGTGGTTCGCGATATTTCAACGTAAGGTATTTAAGTGAGCATAAATTTGGAACGTCCTCGTCGTAGCCCTCTCGGTGTAACCCTTGCGGTTCTAGCCGGTCTTTTTGTCGCGTTTTCGATATTCGCTGGCTTCTATACCGATTGGCAGTGGTACGGCTCGGTAGGCCGAACTGATGTGTTCACCCAGCAACTGACAATCAGGGCGATCCTTTTCATCTCTATGACGTTGTTGACTGCGCTTAGCCTTTGGGGCGCTGCCACCTTGGCTTACCGTTCCCGTCCAATCAACATGCCCGCCACACCTGAGGAATTTGCACTTCAGAAGTACCGCGAAAGCCTAGATCCGTTTCGTCGTTTAGTTTTCATTGCTGGACCAATTGCGTTTGGTGTACTGACTGGTTTGTCCGCTTCAAGTCAATGGAAAACTTTCATGTTGTGGAGCAATTCAACACCGTTTGGTCAGACTGATCCACAATTCGGTAAAGACATTTCGTTTTATGCTTTTGAACTTCCATTCCTGAGATTCTTCTTAGGATTTGGCTTTACGATTCTGATCATTTCCTTGATTGTGAATGTTGTCATTCATTACATCTACGGTGGTTTGCGTACGAGTATTTCGCAATCAACTGATTCAGCTCGTCGCCACCTAATGTTCTTCCTTGGAACTCTTGCCCTGCTAAAGGCTGGCGCTTATTCAATTGATAAGTATTCTTTGGCAACAAAATCAGATGCCTTAATCACAGGGCTTAAGTACACCGATGTAAACGCAGTAGTTCCAGCAAAAACGATTTTGACTTACATTGCACTTGCGACAGCAATCTTGTTCTTCGTTGCGATCTTTAGAAAAGGCTGGTCGCTTCCATTTATTGCCTTCGGTGCAATGCTCGGCGCTTCGTTTGTAATTGGTGGTTTGTATCCAGCTTTCGTTCAGCAGTTCCAAGTTAAGCCTTCGGAATTGCAGCGTGAAGCTCCTTACATTCAGCGAAACATTGATTCGACTCTGACGGCTTACGGGTTAAATGACGTTAAGTTCACCGACTATGCAGCAATTGATAATCCTTCTCTTGCATCTTTGGCTGAAGATGCTGGAACACTGTCAAACATTCGCTTGCTTGACCCAGCTCTTAACTCCCCAACATTTAGCCAGCTGCAACAGATTCGTGGCTTCTATGCCTTCCCAGACACACTTGACGTTGACCGTTACCTAATTGACGGAGTTAAGCGGGGAACTGTAATTGCAGTTCGCGAAGTAAACCTTGATGGCCTGGCTGACGATCAGCGAAATTGGTTCAACGACCACATGGTCTTCACGCATGGTTATGGCGTAGTTGCTGCGTATGAAAACACCTCTGAAGCTGATGGCGCTCCTAAATTTGCAGAAAGCAACATTCCACCTTCAGGCAAGCTCGACATTGATCAACCACGTGTCTACTTCGGCGAGCAATCACCGGCTTATTCAATTGTTGGTAGCGATGGCAGCCAGCCACCGATCGAACTTGATTTCCCAGATGACAAGAGTGCAAACGGCCAGACCAACAACACTTATACAGGTTCTGGTGGTGTTCCGATTGGCAACATGATTCAGCGCGCGATTTTTGCATTGAATTATCAAGAGACCAATATTTTGCTTTCTAATCAAATCGGACCTGAGTCAAAGATTCTCTACGACCGGGATCCAAAGACTCGTGTTGCAAAAGTTGCTCCATGGCTAACGCTTGATGGCGATCCGTATCCTGCGGTTGTTGATGGCAAGGTGCAATGGATTGTTGACGGCTACACAACTACAAATGAATTCCCATATGCAGCCCGGATCTCGCTACGAGATGCAACTGCTGATTCCGTGAACACTCAGTTTGAGTCAATTCCACTTAGCGCCGGAAACATCACTTACATTCGTAATGCGGTTAAGGCCACTGTCGATGCGTATGACGGCACTGTGAATATCTACGCGTGGGATGAAAAGGATCCGATCCTACAAACTTGGAGTAAGGCATTCCCTGGAGTAGTTCAACCTAAGTCTGCAATTCCTGCAGGCGTACTAGATCACATTCGCTACCCAGAAGATATGTTCAAGGTGCAGCGCGATGTGCTTGCTAAGTACCACGTAGGTGACCCACAGGCGTTCTACTCTGGTCAGGATTTCTGGATCGTTCCAGAAGATCCAACTAAGCCAACTGTTGGTCAGGCACAACCGCCGTACTACTTGACGTTGCAGATGCCAGATCAAGATGCTCCAACGTTCTCGCTAACTACGACTTATGCGCCGACAAAGCGTCAAACTTTGGCAGCATTTATGTCGGTTAACTCGGATCATGGCGATGACTACGGAACGATTCGAGTTTTGCAACTTCCGCGAAACACCACGATTCCTGGTCCACGCCAAGTTCAAAACAACTTCGAATCTGATCCAGAAGTAGCTAAGCAACTTTCGTTGTTACGAAGCGGTGGGTCCGACGTAGTACTTGGTAACTTGCTTTCACTGCCAGTCGGTGGTGGCTTGCTGTACTTCGAACCGGTCTATGTTCGAGCATCACAAGGTGAAGGCTATCCATTGCTTCGAAAGGTGCTTGTGTCCTTTGGATCCAAGGTTGCTTTCGAAGATGATTTAGAAACTGCCCTGAAGAAGGTCTTCACTGGACAAACCACAATTCCGGTAGATCCAGCCGATCCCGCAGCGCCAGAGGCTCCAGTAACCACACCTGAGCAAGATCTAGCAAAGGCAATCATCGACGCTAACAAGGCCTACACCGACGGTGTAGCGGCATTGGCTGCTGGTGACTTTGCGGCTTATGGTGAAGCGCAGGATCGACTTTCTGAGGCGCTAGACCGTGCTACAACCGCTGGTAGTCAGATTGCAGGAGAGAGTCTGGCGCCAACGCCAACTCAATCCCCAGTTGCTACTCCTGCACCATCGCCAAGCCAATCAACTAGTTAGCGATTTGGTTGGGCTGGAATCCTCGCGTATCCTTGAAAAACCGACGCGGGGTGGAGCAGCTCGGTAGCTCGCTGGGCTCATAACCCAGAGGTCACAGGTTCAAATCCTGTCCCCGCTACTAAAAAGAAAAGACACCTTCGGGTGTCTTTTCTTTTTATCTAAGTAAGTGAGCCAGGATTTGGGAGGAGGCCAGTTTTTCTGGCCGACAGTTCCTGTCCCTTGATATGGAGAGTCATTCTGACCTCTTCTAATCACTCAAAATCTCAGTGATCTTTTCCGCATCTCGCAATATAGATCCACCAATTAACATCGGCTGAGTGTCATCAAGATTTCTAAGCTCAGCGATTGCTTTCTTGCGCTGGTCTTGCCAGTCTTCGAGATCTTCATGCTGGACGTCGGCAGGGGAGTCTTCCGCGATTTCGGCTTGGTCTGAGATAACTTCGGCAGTCGCACTCAGCACACCAGCCAACGCTGCAGCAAGCAATGCAGGTAGCTGCTGTGAACTTCCCGAAGTTAAGACAAGTTCACGGCAAATGTTCAGCAAGGTGCTAGCCGTGGCTTCAGTGAGTTCAATCTGCTCAACTACAGCTTTAGCTTCAGCATGATCAATGGCAGGCGACCAAGCGGATCCTGCCAAGGCTGATTCAGCATTGGCTTTAATCTCAGCAATTTCATTTGAAATGAATTCTGCACGCGCTAACCATTTTGTAGCAATTTTCGGATCAACCTTGCCGCCATTTTCAGTAAGTGCCTTTGCAATTGCATGAAGCAACGCCGACATCGCAAATGACTGCTCAATGCCTGCCTTCAAGGCGCGATCTTGTGGCGAGCCCTTACGAACAAAGTAGGAAGCAAATGTGGCTAAAGCCGCTCCTAGCAACACACCAAAAAAGCGCTGCTCAATACTGCTAGCAGTGACGCTTGGTCCGACAACCAAAATCACAGTAACTGCAATCGCGATCGCGCCTTCTTCACCTAGCTTTAGTAATCGCGCTGTTACAAAGCAGGTAAATATTGCAAACATAACCACTACGGAGTTAAATCCAACTAGCCTCATCGCAGCAAAAGCAACTGTACCTCCGATAACCACGCCAAGAATTTGCAGAAAGCTTCCCTGAATTGAGTCATGGAAGGTGTGCCGTACGGAAACGATGGCAGTAATTGCTGCGGTAACGCCAGAAACCATTGGAAGATTTGCACCGATGAAGTAAGCCAACGTGCCAGCAATTGTTGTTAGTGTCGCAAGCCGGAAGTACGGGGCATTAATAATGTCGATGAGTGTGACTTTTTCACCCGCTACATTTCGCGGGGTAAAGAAATCCTTAACTCTGGACATTGCTTACTTTCTGATTGATTCAGTCACAAGTGTAACGACGCCAGGGTTAATGAAATCAACCTCCGATTCGAGCGTTGCCTTTATTGACTAAATGCCTGCAAGCGACGAGCCGATTTTGAGTGTCGACTGACTTCAGCGCTTACGTCAACACCAACTAGTTTTCCCTCTTGAACTAGTGGAACTCCGCCAACCCAGCTGGACCAAACTTGGGCCGGTCCTCCTTGCAATAGTGCGGTGACATCATCAACTAAGGAACCGGCATATGCGATGCCATCCATTTTCCATGTGGCTATGTCAGCATTTGCTCCAAGTGTTAACTGACCAATGTTGCCTTCACGACCTAAGGCCTTAGCGCTTCCTCTGGTCGCTAGCCACAATGCGTCCATGGCCGTCATTGCCTGAACCGTTCCTTCGCGTAGTCTCGAGAGAAGCAATGCCGTCTTTGTCTCCATCCACATGGATTGATGATCACCGGCAGTTGCTCCGTCACAGCCAATACCAACATTGACGCCAGCATTCAATAAGTCACGAACAGGTGTTGGCCCACCTGGTAATCCACCGTCAATCACGGTTGCACTTGGACAGTGAGCTACAGAAACTCCTGATGCGGCTAAGCGAACCATCTCTGCATTCGATGGATAGACGACGTGGGCGCACCAAGTGTGCTTAGTGAACCAACCAAGGCTTTCTAGAACTTCTAGTGGAGTTTTTCCAAAGTGTTCCAATACGTATTCGGTTTCATCTGGGTCATCAGCTATATGGGTATGCAATCGCACACCATACTTTTTCGCAATTTCCGCACTTCGAGTAAAAACGGTTTCGGTCGAACTCATTAAGTTGCTGGGTCCAAGAGCCACCTGCACCATTGCTGAATCTTTGGGATCATGCCACTTTTCAATCAGGCGGATGCAGTCTGCAATTACATCCTCTTCATCTTCTTCCATCCCTGGTAGGCAAACCCCACCTTGCTCTGGTCCAAGGGTCATAGATCCGCGGACAGCCATTATGCGCATACCAACTTCGACTGCTTCCTCAATAACTGCGTCCATAAGAAATGGAAACGGATGAATGTATTCATGATCCGTTGCTGTGGTGCAGCCAGATAACGCAAGCTCAAACAATCCAAGGCGTACAGATGTGCGTATTGCTTCTTCATCCAATTCTTTCCACATTGGAAAGTAAGTCCAAAACCATTCCGTTAACCCAGTAACACCATTTGGCTTCATTGACCGAGTTAAGTTTTGATAAAGGTGCTGGTGAGAGTTGACTAAACCAGGTGTCATTAGACAGCCAGTTGCATCAAATAGTTTTTCAGCTGGGGGAGGTATTTGGTCAGAATTTCCCAGCGCGACGATTATTCCGTCACGAATTCCAATCCAGCCACCATCGCGGATAACTTCTCTCTCATCATTCATAGTTGCAATCGACTGAGAGTTAACGATTAGCAGATCTACCGTTTTCATAGTTACAAGGTTACGGTGGCGATTTGGCTGTTACTGTAAGCATCCACGGATACTCGCATCCCATCTGAAAGTTGGGCGTATTGCTCTTGATCTAACTCAACAATTGGCATACTTATTCCGTAGATTTCAGCAGAAACCAAGGCGCCAATCACCAGGATTGTGTCGCATTGCAGCATCACGATTGCCAAGGGACCGTCACCAGTTCTGATCAATTCCGCCAAAACTGCAGTTGCCGAACTTGAGCCACGGCCGGAAGGCATTACAAGAATTTTGTTAGTCATTTTGGCTTTGTGCTGGGCATGATGAACATCAATGATTTCGCCATGATGATCCACGCCACCCCAAAATGAAACAGGTTCGGTCAATAACAGCACTTCACCCTCAGCAACGCCAGGATGAGAAATCTTGCCAGTCAATACTTTTGTCATGATTACGACCACAAACTTTCATCTCGAACAACTTTTCCAGCGCGCGCAGACGCCACGCATTCGGAGAGGCTGCCGAGCACTGTGTCGATTCCCAGATTTCCTGGGGCGTACCAGGCCCACTTACCGGAATTAGTCATTACGTTTTTCACATCTCGATTTAGTACTGGAGTTACGTAGGTGCAGGTATCCGTTACCACGCGACCACCTGCAGTTAGGAATACATCTAAGTAACCAAGGTCCTGAGAGCGTGCCATAACATCTCGGCTTGTTGAAATATAGAAATCTATGTTCTCGGCAAACTTTGGACCGTCGCCGATTACTTCTGCTAGTGCTCTAAATTCGTCTACCGAAAAATGTGGTGTGCCAAGACTTACGGCATCTAGTTTTTCACTCGATGTTGTACTTAAGGTGTCCCGAGCTTCTCGGACATCAGCTGTTGTCATTTTCAAATACTCAGCATTTGGAGCAACAATCGCTTCCAGAGTTGGAGCTTCTGGTGTCACACCTACAACATGGAAAAGTCCAACACCGCCTGCGGATGCGCTGGTTGCACCCATGCCTTTTAGACGATCTTCAGTAACGCCACCGTCAGAAAGATCACCAGGAAGGCCAACCATGGCAGCAACTCTGGTGCCTGCTCGGTTTCCCAAAATAACGCCAAGTGCTGCCCATGCTGCATCTTCAGAAAAAACTCTTGAATCAATTTCGGAAAAATCTAATACTAAAACTGCCTTACGAGCTGCATCGTGATGAAGCCCTCCGAACGGAACGCGACCGGTTACAGCAGCCGATAAATCTAGAAAGTCACCATAGCGATCGGAACGCGCGCCTAGCACTGAATTAACAAAGGCAATTGCATTTGATTCAGCCCAAGCAACATGGCTTCCAAATGCTGGGCGATGACCAGCTTGATACGGCGCGCATGACCAAGTTGGTTCGCAACCAAGTGCAATGTGGGCATCCATCAAGCGACGA
>JBILBY010000070.1:0-5025 GCA_044353415.1 Candidatus Nanopelagicales bacterium
TTCTTCAGTTGGTAGGCCACACATGAAGTACAACTTCACTTGGCGCCAACCGGATGCATACGCAGCTGTGACAGTGCGAATCAAATCTTCTTCGGTGACCATCTTGTTAATGACCTTGCGAATTCGTTCGCTACCACCTTCAGGTGCAAACGTTAACCCGCTGCGACGACCGTTACGAGAAAGTTCATTAGCTAAGTCGATATTGAAAGCATCTACTCGGGTGCTTGGAAGCGATAATGAAGTCTGAGTGTCTTCGTATCTATCCGCTAAACCTTTGGCGATTTCAGCAATTTCGGAGTGATCAGCGCTGGATAAGGAAAGTAGGCCAATTTCTTCATAACCTGTCTTTTCTAGACCGTTTGCAACCATGTCAGCGATCGTTGTCATGGAACGCTCGCGTACTGGACGAGTAATCATGCCCGCTTGGCAGAAACGACAACCGCGCGTGCAGCCACGGAAAATCTCTACGCTCATGCGTTCGTGAACGCTTTCAGCGATTGGAACGAGAGGCGCTTTTGGATATGGCCATTCATCTAGATCCATAACAGTGTGCTTTGCTACTCGCCATGGCACGCCTGGACGGTTAGGTGAAACTCGACGAATCCGGCCGTCTTCTAAATACTCAACATCATAAAAAGCTGGAACATACATCACGCCAGATTTAGCAAGGCGCATAAGCAGTTCATCTCGACCGCCAGGGCTACCTTCATTTTTGAATTCGGCAATGATGTCGGTGATTGCAAGAACTGCTTGCTCGCCGTCACCAAGAACAGCGCCGTCAATAAACATTGAGATTGCCTCTGGATTAAATGCTGCGTGACCACCGGCAATTACCAGCGGATGTGTCTCATCGCGATCCACTGCATGTAATGGAACGCCAGCTAAATCGATTGCAGTAAGCATGTTGGTGTAGCCAAGTTCAGTTGAGAACGAAACGCCAAGCGCATCGAAAGCACCCACCGGACGATGGGCATCAACTGTGAACTGAGGTACACCGTTTTCCCGCATTAACTTTTCTAGGTCAGGCCAAACTGCGTAGGTGCGCTCACATAATGTGTCAGCGCGTTCATTAAGTACTTCATACAGAATCTGAACACCTTGGTTGGGAATACCAACTTCGTAAGCATCGGGATACATCAGACACCAACGTACGATGGTGTCATCCCATGGCTTTACGACAGCGTTAAGTTCGCCACCAACGTATTGAACAGGTTTTTGCACCCGAGGCAATAACTGTTCCAGTGCCGGAAATACAGACTGGACCGTCATTTCTAACCCTTTACAGTTTTGGGAAAAATAGTGCAATCTCGCGCGCAGCAGATTCTGGTGAATCTGATCCGTGCGAAACGTTTAGTTGTGTTTCAGTTGCAAGGTCGCCACGAATAGTTCCCATTGCGGCGTTAACTGGATTTGTTGCACCCATCATGGTGCGCCAAGCAGCAATAGCTTCGTTACCTTCAATTACGGCTGCGACCAATGGTCCACCGCTAATGAAATCAACTAAGTCCTTGAAGAAAGGCTTATCGACATGCTCGGCGTAGTGAGTTTCGGCAATGGAGCGCTCTAGAGTGCGCATTTCCAAGGCAACGATTTTGAAACCTTTGCGTTCGATACGGGAAATTACTTCGCCAATAAGACCGCGTTCGACGCCATCTGGCTTTACAAGGACAAGGGTACGTTCAGACATGTTCTTAATCTTAAAGGTTTTCTCGGGCGGCCTTTGCCTCGTCAACTTTGTTATTCATCACATAGGCCAATCCCCAAATTAATAGGAACAAAATGCCTGGGAAAAGCAGCGGACGTACGAATATTCCAACCGCAATAATGACGGCCTGCACGGCTAATCCAGTTGTAATCGCAGCCCTTTTATCGTGCCGGACGCCACCAACTGCAAGTATGCACAGAACCATTAATAGAAATGTGCTCCAAATAGCTAAGGCGGTATCTACGTTGTAAATAACGACAGACACTGGAATTGATAGTCCTAAAACAATCGCCTCGAATACCAAAATCGCGCTTCCCATTACCTTCATATGATTTTCATCTCTCCTAGGTATTGGTCTTACCCATAATTGTTCTTGCTGAAGCAGCTGTAACTACCGAACCTGTCACCACTACCCCGACACCATTCATGCCTGCGTCATCGGCCATTTCAATTGCGCGATCTATCGCACTGGTCAAATTCGCTTCGACGTGTACTCGATCTTCGCCAAAGACTTGAATTGCAAGTTCGGCAATCTCAGGTGCCAACATAGCTCGCTGCGCACCGTTCCAAGTAACAACTACGTCAGTCATGACAGGTTCAAGTGCTTGCAATACTCCGATGACATCTTTATCTGCCATTACCGAAATCACGCCAATGACTTGCTCAAAAGTGAATGACTCTTCGAGCGCTGTCGCTAATACAGCAGCACCGTGTGGATTGTGCGCTGCATCAACGATCACAGTTGGACTTCGACGAACTACCTCTAAGCGTCCTGGTGAAGTTACCGAACCGAAACCTTCACGAACTGCGTCAATGTCTAAGGTCAGAGTTCCGCCAAAGAATGCCTCGACCGCAGCTAATGCCACAGATGCGTTTGCGGCTTGATGCGCACCAAAAAGTGGCAAGAGAATTTCTTCATAGGAACCATTGAGTCCATCAAGATTCAAAACTTGTCCACCGATTGCTAGCGCACGGTCTCGAACCGAGAATTCAACACCTTGTCTAGCAACCATTGCGTCTACTACAGCAGCGCGGGCTAACAATATCTCTGCAGGACCGGAATCTTGATACGAAAGAACGGCAATTGAGTCCGGCTTGATGATTCCAGATTTTTCTATCGCAATTTTTTCAACTGTGTCACCTAGATAATCAGCATGATCCATGCCAATTGGTGTAACCACGCTCACCTGTGGCGCGACAACACTTGTGGCGTCCCAGGCTCCGCCCATGCCAACTTCAACAACGGCCACATCAACTGGTGCATCTGCAAAAGCCGCGAAAGCCATTCCGGTAAGCACTTCAAAATACGACATGGCAGGTCCGCCGCTTGCCAAACTTTCGTTATCAACGATTGCTAGGTATGGCTCAAGTTCGTCATAAATCTCCACAAACTTTCCCGCTGGAATCGGTTCACCATTTAATCGAATTCGCTCAGTTACTTGATGTAAGTGTGGGCTCGTAACTAGTCCGGTGCGCAGCCCCATCGAGCGCAGCAATGACTCAATCATCCGGGCCGTGGAAGTCTTGCCATTTGTTCCAGTTATGTGGATTACTGGATAGGCGAACTGTGGGTCACCCAAAAGGGTCATCAAGTGGCTAATTCGATCCAAACTTGGTTCGATTTTGGTTTCTGGCCAACGAGATTCCAAAACCTCTTCCACGCGCGCGAGTTCTTGGATTTCGGGCAAAGTCATGGATTCATTCTAATTGTCTTTAATTGTCTAGGATTAGGGATCATGAGCGCGCAACGAATGCCTGAAAAGCCAACACTTGATGGTTTGGAATCCAAATGGATGCAAACCTGGGATCAAGCTGGAACCTATTCATTTGATCGCAGCGCTACCCGCGAAAATGTGTTCAGTATCGATACGCCTCCACCAACTGTCAGTGGTTCCCTGCACGTAGGTCACGTTTTTTCTTACACTCACATTGACTGTGTTGCGCGCTATCAAAGAATGAATGGCAAGTCAGTCTTTTACCCAATGGGTTGGGATGACAATGGGCTTCCAACTGAGCGACGAGTACAAAACTACTTTGGCGTTCGCTGCGATCCATCACTTCCTTACGACGCAAACTTCCAGCCACCTGCTGAACCCGGCAAAGACCAGATCGCAATCTCGCGTCGTAACTTTGTTGAACTTTGCGAGCAATTGACTGTTGAAGATGAAAAAGCTTTCGAAGAACTATGGCGTCGGCTTGGCACAAGTGTTGACTGGAAATTGACTTACCAAACTATTGATTCCCGAGCTCGTGCTGTGTCACAACGCATGTTCCTTAACAATCTTTCCCGCGGCGAGGCTTACCAAAGTGAAGCTCCGACCCTTTGGGATGTAACGTTCCGCACTGCAGTTGCCCAAGCTGAATTAGAAGACCGCGAACGCCCAGGCGCATACCATCGCATTTCGTTCCACAAGCCTGATGGCAATCCACTATTTATTGAGACAACTCGACCTGAACTAATTCCGGCTTGCGTTGCTTTGGTTGCCCATCCTGATGATGAGCGTTACCAACCACTGTTTGGGTCCACAGTTACTTCCCCAATTTTTGGTGTTGAAGTTCCAGTTCTCGCACACACTCTTGCCGATCCAGAAAAGGGATCCGGCATTGCAATGATTTGTACTTTTGGTGACACCACTGACGTAACTTGGTGGCGCGAACTGCAACTAGCAACTCGGCCAATCATTGGCTGGGATGGTCGCATCATTACTGAAGTCCCAGAATGGATTAAGTCTGATTTGGGTAAGAATGCTTACGCAGCACTTGCTGGGTTAACTGCACATTCAGCAAAAGAGAAGATTGCAGAACTACTTCGGGAATCCGGTGACCTCGAAGGCGAGATTCGCCAAATTGTTCACCCAGTTAAGTTCTTTGAAAAAGGCGACAAGCCACTTGAAATCGTTACTACGCGCCAGTGGTACATCCGTAATGGTGGCCGCGATGCAGATCTGCGCGCCGAATTAGTTACAAGCGGACAGCAAATCACTTGGCATCCAGATCACATGAAAGTTCGTTACCAGAATTGGGTTGAAGGCCTTAATGGCGACTGGCTAATTTCTCGCCAGCGCTTCTTTGGCGTTCCAGTTCCCGTTTGGTACGGCCTGGATGCTGATGGCAACCCAATGTGGGACAAGGTTCTCGTTCCAGATACCGCGCTACTTCCAATTGATCCATCGTCGGATGCACCTGCTGGTTACACCGAGGACCAACGAGGAGTTCCAAACGGATTTATGGGTGACCCAGATGTCATGGACACTTGGGCAACCTCATCACTAACTCCACACATCGCAGGTGGCTGGGGATTTGATGAAGATCTCTGGAGT
>JBILBY010000005.1:0-15424 GCA_044353415.1 Candidatus Nanopelagicales bacterium
GGCTCTGGTCAACATAGGAAAGCTTTACAGTCTCGCCAACCCGAAGAGTTCCAGAGTCTGGCTGAGTGGATGCATCGCTGGTGTCGCCTTCGGCAGCCGCAACAATCATGCGGAACAAAGTGGTTTTACCAACACCGTTAGGTCCGATCACACCAATGATGCCGTTACGTGGCAATGTGAAAGACAAGTCATCCATCAGGATTCGATCGCCAAAACCTTTGGAGAGTTTGTCGGCTTCGATTACGACGTTACCTAAACGTGGACCCGGTGGAATCTGAATTTCTTCAAAGTCCATCTTGCGAGTCTTCTCGGCTTCAATGGCCATTTCTTCGTAGCGATCAAGACGAGCGCGACTCTTGGTCTGGCGCGCCTTGGCATTGGAACGAACCCATTCAAGTTCTTCTTGCAGGCGCTTGGAAAGTTTTGCATCTTTAGCGCCTTCAACCTTTAGGCGGGCTTGCTTCTTTTCCAAATACGTCGAGTAGTTGCCTTCATATGGGTAAGCACGACCGCGGTCGAGTTCAAGAATCCACTGGGCAACATTGTCAAGGAAGTATCTATCGTGAGTGATCGCTATAACTGTGCCTGGGTATTTTTCTAAATGCTGTTCTAGCCAGTTAACGCTCTCGGCATCAAGGTGGTTAGTTGGTTCATCCAAAAGCAACAAATCAGGCTGCTGTAACAAAAGTTTGCAAAGAGCTACACGGCGACGCTCACCACCGGAAAGCACGCTGACGTCGGCGTCACTAGGTGGGCAACGAAGTGCATCCATTGCCTGCTCTAGTTGGTTATCCAGATCCCAAGCATTTTTGTGATCAATGGCTTCTTGCAGAGTTCCCATTTCGGCCATCAAGGCATCGAAGTCAGCATCTGGATCTGCCATTTGAGCAGACACTTCATTGAAGCGAGCCAGCATTGCCATGGTTTCGGCAACGCCTTCTTGCACGTTCTCAATGACGTTCTTAGAGTCATCTAAATCTGGTTCTTGGGCAAGCATGCCGACTGTGTAACCAGCTGAAAGCATGGCATCACCATTGGAAATCTTCTCAACGCCAGCCATGATCTTTAACAAGGTCGACTTACCAGCACCATTAGGACCAACAACGCCAATCTTCGCGCCAGGCAAGAAGGACAGGGTTACGTCATCCAAAATGACCTTGTCACCGTGGGCTTTACGTGCTTTTGCAAGGGTATAAATGAACTCAGCCATGGGCACGAGTCTAACGTGCGAAAAACAGGAGTGGTTTCGCGCCGATAGAATTGGAAGGCTTCAGGACACCTGCTAGCAATGCGCCCGTAGCTCAACGGATAGAGCAACAGGTTTCTACCCTGTCGGTTGGGGGTTCGATTCCCTCCGGGCGTACCAATGTGGCCAGAAAAGGCGCCACTATCGTCTTCTCTCTATATTTAGACACATGCCTCGCTTTGCTAAAACCAAGAATGGTTTTGCTCCAAAAATCTGCACATCCTGTGGACTTGAGTTTGAGTGGCGCAAAAAATGGCAACGTGATTGGGAAAACGTTAAGTACTGCTCCGAGAAGTGTAAATCAAAGTGATCAAGCGCATTCTCTACATTCCCTTTGATCATCTCAATCTCAGCTTTGGAGTTTTGAAGTATGCTGATCCCAAGACGGATCATATCGTTTTGATTGAAAGTGCTCGAATGACTTCCGGTCGACCATGGCACAAAGAACGTCTCTTCTTTTTAATTTCCTCGGCTCGGCATTTCGCAAAAGAACTTGAACTAGCGGGCTTTAAAGTTAATTATCTGAAAAGCCCAACAACAATTGATGGCTTAAAGCAAATCCAGAAAAGTTTAGGCGAGCTGCCAATTCATGCTGCCGAGCCATCATCATTTCGACAATTCAATCAACTTCAAGAATTCGGGGTGCAATACGTACCCAACGATTTCTTCCTAACGTCACGAACTGATTTCAAGACTTGGGCTGATAAACAGAAATCTTTTCTGATGGAAACTTTTTATCGCGCCCAACGCATTCGCCTGAACATCATGGTTGAAAATGGCAAACCAGATACTGGCGTTTGGAATTTTGATAAAGACAACCGACTGCCACCACCCAAGAACTACACCTGGCCAAAGTACTTAGAACATAAACGAGATGAAATCGATCTTGAAGTTTGTGCCGAGCTTGGAATGGAATCAACGAAAACTTGGGCTACCACTCGCGCTGGCGCGCTTGCGCAATTGGATCACTTCATCAAGACAAGTTTGGTTGATTTTGGTCCTTATGAAGATGCAGTCTCGGCGGATAGTTGGGCGCTACATCATTCATTGTTAAGTCCATACCTAAACAATGGCTTGCTACATGCCTCCGAAGTAATCGATGCAGTCTTGCTCAAGTATCACGCGGGTCATGCCCCAATCGGTTCAGTTGAAGCTTTCGTGCGACAGATTATTGGTTGGCGTGAGTACCTAAATGGCATGTATTGGCACTTGGGCGCTGACTACCGGGATAACAATCAACTGGGAGCAGTGCGAAAATTGCTTCCACTGTTTCAAGATTCCAGCAAGACAAAAATGAACTGTGTCAAGAGCATCGTTTCCGACATAGAGACTCGTGCCTGGACTCACCACATTCCAAGATTGATGATTCTTAGCAACCTGGCACTGATCACCGGAACTAAGCCGATTGAATTCCTGGATTGGATGCGCGAGCAATTCATCGATGCCAGCGAATGGGTTATGGTTCCGAATGTAATTGGGATGGGACTGCATGCAGATGGCGGACAGTTAATGACTAAGCCATATGCGGCAGGTGGCGCTTACATAAATCGCATGACTCAATCTTGTAAGGGCTGTGATTACGATCCAAAGCTACGGGTTGGTGACAATGCTTGCCCATTTACTACTTTGTATTGGGACTTCTTGGATCGAAACAAAGAGGCGTTCGCCAAGAACCATCGAATGGGTCAACAAGTCAATGGCTTGAAGCGCCTGAGTGATTTGCCTGAACTGCGCGTAAGAGCCCAAGAAGTTCTAACTGGTCTTGATAACGGAAATATTTAACGACCATCAAGAATTGGTTGACCTGGATTCCAGGTTGTTCCATCGCGATCATCTTTGCGACGTCGTGCCATCCCAGAAAGAACTTCTAGTACCACTCGGTTACCAAGTAATGCAGTGATGTCTGCGTGATCGTAAGGCGGGCTAACTTCTACGACGTCAACGCCAACAATTGGAAGTTGGTAAGCCATGCGTCGAACCGTGTCTAGCAATTCGCGAGAAGTTAAGCCACCAGGTTCTGGGGTGCCAGTACCTGGAGCCGAACCAGGATCTACAACATCGATGTCGACACTTAAATAGATTGCATCACATTCTTGTAGCGCAAGTTCAATTGCTTCGTCGATGCATTCCTTAAGGCCGCGATGCACGATCTCGGTCATCTCATATGAGCGCATGCCTTGAGCTGCCATCCAATCCAAGATGTCTGGTGGTGGCCAGTAGCCACGAAGACCAACTTGAATAAAGCGGTCGCCACGAACGGCGCCACTGTCAATCAAAAGGCGCATCGGTTGACCATGGCCAACTAAAGAACCAAAGGCAATGTCACCCGTATCGGCATGTGCGTCGAAATGAATTACGCCAACTCTTCCCCACATGTCAGCACCGCGGGCAACACCAGTTACGTTTGGCCAAGTAACTGTGTGGTCGCCACCGAGTACTAGTGGAATTGCGCCAGAGGCAGCAATCTTTTCGATAACTTTTTCTAAATTCTCACAAGACTTAACGGCATCGCCGGAATACATCTCGACATCGCCCATGTCATAGACCCGAAGATCCTTGAGACCATTGACGCGCAGCGCCATACTTTCGCGGGACCCATTGTGTTCTTCATTGCAAACTTCGCGCATAGCCTTAGGCCCAAAGCGAGCTCCTGAGCGGTAACTAGTTCCACCATCAAATGGCGCTCCAACAATTACCACGTCGGCGTCAGCGTATGAGGCTGGAACTTCGATGTCGCATTCATCGACACCTAAGAATGTGATATTTGGGCCATACATAGATCCGTAGCGAGTCATAGGAATAGTTTAACTGTTGAAAAATCCAGTTAGGCGCGGAACTTACTTAATGCGGCCTCTAATAAATGTTGCTATCGCAAGCATTCCGCCAGTTAAAAATAGCAGCCAAGCAATGGGGATCAAAAAGAATGGTTCTACTAGAGTTCCATCTTCAGCTACCGACGAGCCAATGAGTGAATAGGCAACAACACATCCCAGGCCGGCAATGATTAGGGCGATAGCGGCACGTTTCATAACTTTTACTCTACGTCATTACTTACGTTGCCCCCGCAGATGAAAGCCACTTCTGTCTTCCAATAACCTTGGGACATGAGTGAAACGCCTGAAACCGACCGCATTGTCTGGATCGATTGCGAGATGACCGGTTTAGATTTCAAAAATGATCTATTGGTTGAAATCGCATGCGTTATCACTAATGCTCAACTTGAAGTAGTTGCTGAAGGATTAAACATAGTCATTCACGCACCAGCAGAACGCCTTGAATCTATGGATCCATTTGTTGTGAACATGCACACCGAATCTGGACTTCTGCCTGAAATTCCAAATGGCATTTCACTTGAGGCAGCTGAAGAACAGTTATTTGAATATATCTCCTCTCATATTCCAGAAGCCAGCAAGGCTCCCCTGGCAGGTTCCAGTGTTCACGTTGATCGGATTTTCCTGCAGCGGGATATGCCAAGAGTTGATTCTTACTTGCACTACCGAATCATCGATGTGTCTAGCATTAAGGAATTAGTGCGTCGCTGGTATCCACGGGCCTACTTTGCTAGCCCAACAAAGACTGGAAACCACCGCGCACTCGGCGACATCTTGGACTCAATTAATGAATTGAAGTACTACCGCGAAGCAGTCTTTGTCGAACTTCCTGGTCCTGATACATCAACAGCCAAAGTGATTGCGGCCAAGCACGCACCAAATTAGCCCAACTGAACTTCCCTGAATAGAATGGGAAACGTTCGCTGCAGGGAAATCTGTTGCAACATGGTGGGTGTAGCTCAGCTGGTAGAGCACCTGGTTGTGGTCCAGGACGTCGCGGGTTCAAGTCCCGTCACTCACCCCATTAAATGATCAACCTGCTAGGTTTTGGATCATGTCGACGTCAACACTGGATACGAAAAAGCTCCAGCTTCGAGGTATTCGGTTGGAGCAGTTCACAATCACCTACAACGTGATTGAAGGCGTAATCGCAGTTACCGCAGGATTTATCGCCAGTTTTATTTCGCTAATTGGATTCGGCTTCGATTCTGGAATTGAAGTTTTTGCCGCTGTATTAGTTTTGACCCGCTTGAGGGCGCAGTTCTACTCGGGCGAGTTCAATGAAGCTAAAGAGCGCAAAGCATTAAAACTAATTGGCGTTACATTCTTTTTGTTAGCTGCTTACGTCACATTTTCCAGCGTCCGAAACCTACTCACTGAAAGCACTTCGGAAGTAAGTGTTATCGGTATTGCTCTAACTTCTCTATCCGTAATCATCATGCCTTTCCTAGCTCACCTAAAAATGTCAACTGGTCGAAAACTGGGATCTCGATTGCTAATGGCAGACGCAAAGGAGACGCAACTTTGTGCTTGGCTTTCTGTCTCAACCTTGGCTGGACTAGTTACGTTCTATTTCTTCAGCTGGAACTGGGTAGACAGTGTGGCCAGTTTGGTGATTGCAGTTTTCGCCATCATGGAAGGTAGGGAGGCATGGGCTGGTGAACTCGCATGCGATGACTGCGAATGTATTGGTAAGTGCACCTGTTAACTTCTAGTTATTACCGGTTTTCGGCGCTGGCGAATACTTAGTCGCTGAATCTTCCCGGGTAAATCCATAAAGAGTTAATCCAAATTCACGTGCAGTTTCAACGGCTAATGATGTTGGCGCTGACACCGCAACCACAGCAGAGATTCTTGCCGCAATTGCCTTTTGAATGATTTCAAAACCGCCGCGACCAGAAATCGCCAATGAATAGCCATCAAGCGGAAGTAAGTCATTCATTAAGGCATAGCCGATGACTTTATCTACTGCGTTATGCCTTCCTACATCTTCCCTAACCACAATCAACTTTCCTTGCGGATCAAACAGGCCGGCTGCATGAAGTCCACCAGTCTTGTCAAAAATCTTTTGTTTTGGACGCATTAATTCTGGAAGCTTTAGAAGTTCTGATTCTGCAATTCCAGGGGCAGATACATCTGCACAACCTCGGCTGCGCAAATCATCAATGTGGGTAGATCCACACACACCACAAGCACTGGATATTGTGAAACGTCTTTCTAGAGTTCGAGTAACAGCAGGAGCATCTGGGACAACTCGAGCCACAATCACATTTTCTTGCTCGCGTGGAGTTAACTCTTTATCTTTACAAGTTGTGATGCCAATCAAATCTTCCCTAGTGCGTAACAAACCCTCGGTCCAAAGAAAGCCTGCACCCAATTCAATGTCTGCGCCAGGTGTTCGCATAGTTATAGCTAACTGCTGCAAGCCTGCACCGCCATCAATTCGAATCTCAAGTGGCTCTTCCCCAACCACATGATCACTAACGGTGGTGTTGGACTTAGTTTTTAACACTTGAATTCGCTGGGTTGGATTCATCGGTTCTTGGCTAGTCAACGATTTGCCATTCTGCTACCGCATTTGAAACGGTCTCGATTAACTTATGAACTTCTTCAGGCTTTAAGGAATCTTTTCCTGCGGCATAGCCAAGTAAGAAAGTGGTTAGCGGCGCTGACTTACGTTCGACTCCGTGAGCTACTTCCCGAGTTAAATCCAACAACTCAGATGTCAGAACTTCGTGTGGATCAACGTCAAGCAAGGTTGCTACTCGAGTCATCCACATTTGAGTAATTTGATCCATTGCTTCGCTTCCGTTTACTGCCTTAGCAACATCTTGCCACGTATCAAAGTCAACAACTTGATCTGGATTCACGTTTACACCAACCATCTGGAGGCTCGACAAAAGCCTTAGTGGTGACTGGTTTACACCTTGGGTTGAAGTCAGCAAGTCCCGCAACAATTCAGTGCGAACACAGGCACACAATGGTTGACCATTACCATCACTTCGAATCGCCCAAGCGCCATCTCTGCCAAGCGCAGCTGCAATCAATGTCGAAACAGTGTCACTGGAAAGCGTCTGGTCTGCCGCCGAAATGAAGACATATTCACTAGTCACGCTTGTCAGTCCAGACCAAATACCAGCTGCAGGCCCTCCGCCTGGATTCAAATCCGGAACCCAGGTAACTGATTCATTCGCAACGGTTCCGATTTCGCGTGGGTAACCCACTATGAAAACTTTCCCAGGACAGGATTGGATCACATCTGCAATCAGTGCATTGCCACCTAACCCAAGTGGCAACATTGCCTTATCTACGCCACCCATGCGCGTTGCACTGCCACCAGCAACAATGATCGAATCAGGAATCGATGCATTACCGGTGCTCATAGTTATAAAGCATGACATGAGTTCGGTAGATTGTGACTATGTCAGCGGAGATTAATCACAATGTGGAATGGGACTTAGCCTTAGCGCTGAGCTTCGAATCCGTGGTTCCTAAATCTGCGGTCCAGTTGCCACTAGCGCAAGCAATAAACATGGTCTTGGCGCAGGACTTAACTTCAGACATTGATCTGCCACCGGCCCACACCGCAATGATGGATGGCTACGCAGTATTTGGACAAGGCCCATGGCGAATCGTTGGCGAGCTACATGCCGGAAATTTTCTGCCTTACTTAGAAACCGGCTGTGCACTAAAGGTAAGCACTGGCGCTCACCTACCGCCGCATTGTTCGTTTGTTATTCCACAAGAAATGGCAACCCTTTTTCAAGGTGATGTGGCCAGCAAAAACTCATTCACACCAGGCCAGCATATTCGTCAGCCTGGTGATGAAGCCTTGGCTGGCGAAAATATCGCCGTTGCTGGCACCTTACTCACACCGGCAGTTGCTGGATTAGCAGCTAGCTCAGGTATCGATGAAGTTTCGGTTTATGAACGACCTAGCGTTTCGATTGTTGTTACTGGTAGTGAGTTGGCTACTTCAGGAAAGCCTGGACCTGGTCAGATTCGGGATTCACTTTCTGTGCAAGTTAGTCCGTGGTCGCAATATCTCGGTGCAACAGTGAACTCAAGTGTTAACTGTGCCGATAACTTAACTGAGCTATGTGCAGCAATTACAAAAGCTGACGGTGACATAGTGGTTGTCACAGGTGGAAGTTCATTCGGTGAACATGATTACTTGCGACCTGCGCTCGAGCAACTTGGTGCCATTTATGTCGTCAGTGAAATTTGGATGCGCCCTGGTCATCCGTCTCTGCTAGCTAAACTTCCTGATGGCAAGTTAGTTGCAGGTCTACCTGGCAACCCACTTGCTGCCCTCGTAAGTTTTATGACAGTTGTTGCGCCGGCGCTGCGTGGTCTCTCTGGGCAAAGTGAATACCGAATAGGCAAAATTGCGCTGGCTAAGGATTTTGTGTGTGATCGCACTCGAGTAGTTCCAATTGTGATGTCTTCTGGAGCGGCCGAAATGACTGAGTTTCGTGGCTCCGCCATGCTGCGCGGACTTTCGCACGCGGATGCACTCGGAGTTATTTCACCTGGCAACAATCTAGCTGGAACTCTGATTAGAGTTCTTCCACTGCCTTGGCGAGTTAATTAAGCATTCGCCTTAGCGCGAAGTTCATCAACGACCTTGTTTAAGGTCTCACTAAAGTCATTCCGATTACTCGTTACATGCTGGTAAAAGTCAGAGCGCATCTTTGGCGTCCAAAATTTCACAAGATGTTCAGAAATTCGCAAATAAGTCTCTTCGTGAACTGGGATATTTTTTTCAATGTCTCCAGCCATTCGAGTAAGAATTGAAATGTCCAAAATTATGCCTTAGTCAAAACAGATTCAAGCGAATTCGTTGGTGCTTCACTCGAATCAGCTGGGCGAATTTCTACTGCTGTTACTTTGAATTCTGGACAGTTTGTCGCCCAGTCTGAAAACTCAGTTGTAATGACATTTGCCCCACTGGTTGGGTGGTGGAATGTTGTGTGAACTACACCAGCCGGGACACGATCGCTCACAAGTGCAGTCAGAATAGTTTCGCCAATTCGACTCGACACTGCAATCTTTTGACCATCAGCAATTCCGCGCATTGCAGCATCTGCCTCATGAATTTCTAGAACATCTTCTGGATGCCAAGTAACGTTTGCGGTTCGACGGGTTTGAGCGCCAACGTTGTACTGGCTCAAGATACGACCTGTTGTTAGCAGGAGTGGGAACTTACGATTTGAACGCTCTTCAGTTGGCACAAATGGGGTTTCCATAAATTGACCCTGTCCACGTACGAAACCTTCAACGTGCATGATTGGTGTTCCGGTTGGAGCAGCATCGTTACATGGCCATTGCACGCTGCCAACTTCATCAAGCATTGCGAAGCTAACGCCCTTGAAAGTTGGTGTGATTTCTGCAATCTCGTCCATGATCTGAGCGGCATTGTCGTAATGCATTTCATAGCCCATGGCTTGCGATAGCTCACAAATGATTTGCCATTCTTGCTTGCCATTCTTGGCAGCCATTACTGGACGGACGCGGTTGATACGACGCTCAGCATTAGTAAATGTTCCATCCTTTTCCAAGAATGAAGTTCCGGGCAGGAATACATGAGCAAACTTTGAGGTTTCATTCAAGAACAAGTCCTGTACTACAACCAGATCCATCGCCTTAAGCGACTTTTCTACGTGCATAGTGTTTGGGTCAGATTGTGCGATGTCTTCACCATGTACAAACAGCCCACGGAATTCGCCAGAGATTGCATTGTCGAACATGTTTGGAATTCGCATGCCTGGATCAGACATGAGCTTTACATCCCAAAGCATTTCAAACTGTTCGCGAACCGCATTGTCAGAAACATGTCGATAGCCCGAAAGCTCGTGTGGGAAGGATCCCATGTCGCATGCGCCTTGCACATTGTTCTGGCCGCGGAGTGGGTTAACTCCAACGCCATCGCGGCCGATGTTTCCGGTAGCCATCGCTAGGTTTGCCATACCCATAACCATGGTTGAACCCTGGGAATGTTCGGTAACTCCTAAACCGTAGTAAATCGCAGCATTCTTGCCAGTGGCATACATGCGCGCGGCCTGACGAATGGTTTCGGCTGGAACTCCAGATTGTGCTTCTACTACTTCTGGGCTGTTCTCCGGAAGTTCGATGAATTTGCGCCAGCGATTAAACGGTCCTGGATCGCAACGTTCGGCCACAAACTCTTCATCAATCAAGCCTTCAGTTGCGATGACATGTGCAATTGCATTAACCACTGCCACGTTGGTTCCTGGATGTAGTTGTAAGTGATGATCAGCCTTAATGTGTGCTGATTCAACAAGATCAATCTTGCGCGGATCAATAACAATTAAGTTTGCGCCTTCGCGGATGCGGCGCTTCATGCGAGAGGCAAATACTGGATGAGCGTCAGTTGGATTCGCGCCAATAACCACGATTACATCAGTCTTTGCTACTGACTTAAAGTCCTGAGTTCCAGCGGAAGTTCCAAACGTAGTGCTTAAGCCATATCCAGTTGGTGAGTGGCAAACGCGAGCGCAGGTATCAATATTGTTATTTCCAAAAGCAGCGCGAACCATTTTTTGTACGACAAAGATTTCTTCATTGGTACATCTTGACGAGGAGATTCCACCAATGCTGTTATCGCCATACTTTTCTTGAATCGCCTTTAGCTTGGTCGCGGTGTATTGAATTGCTTCATCCCACGAAACTTCACGCCATTCATCGGTGATCTTTTCGCGAAGCATTGGCTTCGTGATGCGATCGGAGTGAGAGGCATAACCCCAAGCAAAGCGGCCCTTAACGCAACTGTGGCCCTCGTTGGCGCCACCAGTTTTAGTTGGGACCATTCGAACTAATTCGTCGCCACGTAATTCAGCATTAAACGAGCAACCAACACCGCAGTAAGCACAAGTGGTTTGAACGGTGCGAGTTGGCATTCCAAGATCAATTACTGACTTTTCTTGCAAAGTTGCGGTCGGGCAGGCCTGGACACAAGCGCCACACGAAACACATTCACTAGAAAGGAAGTTCAAGCCACCAGGACTTACCTTCGAGTTAAAGCCACGGCCTTCGATGGTTAGTGCGAGAGTTCCTTGAACTTCATCACAAGCGCGAACGCATCGATTACAAACAATGCATTTGCTTTCATCGAATGAGAAGTAAGGATTTGAAGCATCAGTTGGAGCATCTAAGTGGTTCTTGCCATCCATGCCGTAGCGAACTTCGCGAAGTCCAGCTACTCCAGCCATGTCTTGTAGTTCGCAATCGCCATTAGCGGAGCAAGTCAAGCAATCAAGTGGATGGTCGGAAATGTAAAGTTCCATGACATTCTTACGAAGTCTGGCTACCTTGGTGGTTTGGGTGCGCACAACCATGCCGTCTTCTACTGGAGTTGTGCATGATGCTGGGGTACCACGACGACCATCGATTTCAACGATGCACATACGGCAAGAACCAAATGGCTGAAGTGAATCTGTGGCACAAAGTTTTGGAATATCACAGCCAGATTCTCCGGCAGCACGCATTACCGAAGTACCTTCAGGAACTAAGTGAGTTTCACCATCAATCGTGACGCTAACCATGACATCAGAGTTTGATTTTGGGGTGCCGTAATCGGCTTCACCGATACCAGAGCGCATCGGCATAGTTCCGCGTGGATCTGAAAGTAATGTCATCACTTCACCTCTACCTTTATACCAAAATCTGCAGGGAATAACTTGAGTGCGCTTCGAACTGGCAGTGGCGTTAAGCCACCCATTGCACATAGTGAGCCATCAGTCATGACTTCGCATAAATCTTCAAGAAGTTCAAGGTTTTTGGCTTGCTCTTCACCGGCAACAATGCGATCAATAACTTCAACGCCTCGGGTTGAACCAATTCGACAAGGTGTGCACTTGCCGCAAGATTCTTCGGCACAAAATTCCATTGCAAAGCGAGCTTGCTTTGCCATGTTCACAGTGTCATCAAAAACCACGATGCCGCCGTGGCCCAGCATGCCGCCAACTTCAGCTAAGGATTCATAACCCATTGGAACGTCCCATGATTCGACACCAAGGTAAGCGCCAAGTGGCCCCCCAATTTGAACCGTCTTAATTGGTCGTCCACTATGAGCGCCGCCGCCAACTTTGTTCACCAGATCGCCAAGTGTGATTCCAAATGGAAGTTCAACTATGCCACCACGCAAAATGTTTCCAGCCAGTTGGAAAACTTGAGTTCCGCGCGAACGATCCACTCCAAATGATTGATACGAAGCTGCGCCATCAGCCAGAATCATTGGCACAGCTGCCAAAGTCATTACGTTATTGATTACGGTCGGTTTGCCAAATAATCCAACCAATGCCGGAATCGGTGGCTTGGCACGAACCATGCCACGCTTTCCTTCCAAGCTCTCCAACATTGCGGTTTCTTCACCGCAAACATAACTTCCGGCGCCGACTCTTACTTCTAGATTGAAGGAAAACTCCGAACCCAAAACTGATGTGCCAAGAATTTTGTGTTCGATTGCGATCGCAATTGCCTGATTCAAGACATCAATTGCATGTGGGTATTCAGATCTGACATAGATCAAGCCTTGAGTCGCACCTACTGCGATTCCAGCAATGATCATGCCTTCGATCAAGGTGAAAGGGTCGCCTTCCATCAGCATTCGATCGGCAAAAGTTCCACTGTCACCTTCATCGGCGTTACAGCAAATGTATTTTTGATCAGACTCTGTGTTTAGAACCGTTTTCCATTTGATGCCTGCCGGAAAACCTGCTCCACCACGTCCGCGAAGTCCAGATTCAGTAACTTCATCAACAATTTTTGCTGGGCTCATCGCAATTGCATTACGCAAACCTTTAAGTCCACCGTTGACTTCGTAATCCACCAAGGAAAGCGGATCGGTAACGCCAACCCTGGCAAAAGTCATTCGAGTTTGATTCTTAAGGAAATCCAATTCTTCGACAAGTCCTATGCAAGAGTCATGTGAACTTCCAGACAGAAATCCAGCAGCAATCAAGTCAGAGATCTGATCTGCCGTAACATTTGCGTAGCCAACTCTTCCAGTCTCAGTTTCAACTTCGACTAGTGGCTCAAGCCAAAGCATGCCGCGGGAACCATTTCGTACAACTGTGACATCAAGTCCACTTTTGGTTGCCTGATCGGAAATTGCCTGAGCGACTTCATTTGCTCCCATTGATAGTGCTGCCGAGTCCATAGGGACGAAAACTTTTGTCATGCGGTCACCGCCGAGGTTGCGGCAAAGATTTTTTCACAAGTTGCTCTGCCAATTGGTGCGCCATTGACCATAGCTGCAGGGCCTAGAGCGCAATTACCTAAGCAAAATGTCTGTTCCATTTGGATGTCATCCTTGATGTTTCCCTTATGGATGTCATAGCCCTTGTCATGTAGTTCGCTTATAAGGCTTGCACTGCCTGATGCTTGGCAGGCTTCCGCAACGCAAACCTTGACTACTGCCTTTGCAGGTGGTGTTGATCGGAAGTCACTATAGAAAGTGAAGACGCCATAAACCTCAGCGCGCGAAACATTGGAATTCTTCGCAATTATGTCCAAAGCGCTATCGGGTACGTAGCCAAGGAGTTCCTGCACAAGTTGCAATGAGCGCAGAACTGCAGATCCATCCCCTTTGTAAGGTCCTAAGTAATTAAGGATGCTTTCTTCCGAGAAGTTACTCACTTGGCACTCCAATTAGTTTTAACAGTTGTTCTTCAAGGTGCTTGTCGCCCACTTGGATGATTTCAAGTGGTAATCCGATTAATTCAGCAGCGTCTTTTGCGGCAGCTTCTAGTTCAGGAGTTTGATGTTGAGCTAGCCATAAAACTCTTTTGTAGGAATGAAAGTAGTCATCGCGCAATTCTGGGTAACGGTCTAAGCCCATTTCTGTCATGACGCTTCGGCGAAAAGTCTTAACCAAGTAATCAGTGAATACATACGTCCCCGGAACGGCCTCAAACTCAGCTTTCATTCTTTCAGCAGTTGCAAATACGTCATAGCAATGGTCACCTGATAAGCGCGAGACTTGATACTTATCGCAAAGTGCATCTATCGCCCCATAAGTTCCACAATCTGCGTATGCAATCGCTACTTGATCATGAGTTGGTTGTAATTCCAGAATCATTTTTTCAACTTCAGGTGCAATTCCCTCAGGGCGATTGTGCAGTAATGGGTTTATTGGCTCGATGCGTAATGTCAGATTTCGACGATCGGCAATTTCGTGCACGTGGGCTGCCAGTGCACCGCAAGCTATAACTGCAACGCTCATGATGGAAGCGCCAGCTCCAAGAAGAACTTGTCATTGAAATCTGGGCGATCGGAAAGCTCCACATAATCAACTTCATCCAGCAAAGTTGTTGCGCCACTTCGCTCTGTGCTGGAAAGCAGAACCATCTTTGCGCCTTCGCCTGCAACGTTTCCAGCACTAACGATGCGCATCACTGGAAGTTTTGGAACAAGCCCAATGCCAATTGCCGAAGCAGGTGACAAGTAAGAACCGAATGAGCCAGCTAACAAAACCTGCTGAACATCGTCATCCACAAGGCCTACTTCTTCAAGCAGTAAGCGCCATCCGGTAGCAATCGAAGCTTTTGCGAATTGAAGTTCGCGAACATCGCGCTGCGACAAGTAAACCGTTGGCTCTTCGCCATCCCAATGTAGGACGAAGATTCGATCTCCGGCTTCCCGAGTCAACAAGCGTGATGCCAAATGTGGTGCAATTTCCAAAGCAACTTCGTCCGTTACAAATCGACCTGAATCATCAATTAACTTCGCTTTATGCAAAACATAAACAGCATCAACAAGGCCAGAACCACAAATGCCTACTGGAGTTGTATCTCCGATGACTCCGAGTTTGATTCCTTCGTCAGTAACTTGAACAACCTCAATGGCACCGTCAGCTGCACGCATACCGCAGGCAATGGAGGCCGCCTCAAATGCCGGACCTGCTGGCGCGGCAGTTGTAAGGATTTGATCGCCATTGGAAAGTACGATTTCGCAGTTAGTGCCAACATCAATCAACAGGCGAACTCGCTTATCGCGATCCATGCCAGTTGCTAGGACACCAGCAACGATGTCGCCACCAACGTATGCGCCAAAGGCTGGGAATAAGAAGACTCGTGCTGATGGCAATAGTTCAATGCCAATTTCAGCCGCTGTAAAGATCGGCCATTTCTGAGCAGCAGTAATGAACGGTGCAACGCCAACTGGCTCTGGATCTACGCCAAGCAAAATCTCAACCATTGTGGCGTTACCAGCGATTGCAATTTCATAAACCTGGTCTGCTGAGACTTCAGCCTCAGTACAAACTTCTGCAATCAGTTCATTCAATGTGGCAAGACCCGCAGTTTGCATCAAACCTGCTGCGAGC
>JBILBY010000071.1:0-4993 GCA_044353415.1 Candidatus Nanopelagicales bacterium
GTACAAGTTAACGGGCCGACGAGTTTTGCGAATGGCGCCGCTTCATCATCATTTTGAGATGAAGGGCTGGCCAGAAGTATTGATCGTGGTTCGCTTCTGGATTATTCAAGGTCTTTGTGTTGGTGCTGGCATGGCGTTGTTCTACGCAGAATGGGTTAGGCAGTAACAATTATGGCTTCCCTTAATCTTGATGAGTTGAATCGAACTAGCGATTGGTCGCAAGTTCGAGTTTGTGTTGTTGGACTTGGTGTTGCCGGATTCGCTGCTGCCGATGCCCTAGTGAATTTAGACGCAAAAGTAATTGTCATCGATGCTCAATCAGGTGAACGCCAGAAAGAACGTGCCGTAATTTTAGAAATCTTGGGCGCTGAAATTCGACTAGGTGATGACACTCAACTTCCAAATGACATCGATTTGGTTGTGCTTTCCCCTGGGGTATCGCCACTTGCACCAATCGTTGCTGCTGCGCAAGAGGCAGGCGTCCAGATTTGGGGAGAACTCGAGTTAGCTTGGCGACTTCGTGACCCAGCTCATCCTGCTCCTTGGTTACTTGTCACTGGAACAAACGGCAAAACAACCACGACCTTGATGCTTGAATCCATTTTGTTAGCGGCTGGCAAACGAACTGTTGCAGCTGGGAACATAGGTCGCTCGCTAGTTGAAGTTGTCATGGATCCAACTCCGTGGGATGTCCTGGCAATTGAAGTCGGAGCACCACAGCTGCCATTTGTTTATTCAATTTCACCACAAGCTGCAGTTTGTTTGAATCTTGCGCAGGACCATATCGATTTGTTCGGAACTTATGAGGCATATCGCGATGCAAAGGCAAAAGTTTATGAACGATGCCAAGTTGCAGCAATCTTCAACGTTGCCGATGCTGCAACGATTCGCATGGTGGAAGAAGCTGAAGTTATTGAAGGATGTCGCGCAATTGGTTTTTCAACAGGTATTCCTGACATCTCGATGCTTGGTGTCGTGGAAGAGTTTTTAGTTGACCGCGCATTTCTGGAAAACCGTCGAGAGGCGGCACTAGAACTCGCTGAGATTACTGACTTGGCTATCCCAGCCGTGCATAACATTGCTAATGCATTAGCTGCTAGTGCATTAGCTCGTGCACATGGCATTGAGGCCCGAGCCATTCGCGATGGCTTGCGCTCATGGCAACCAGCTCCGCATCGCATTGCCCATGTCGGGCAAGTTGCTGGCGTTGACTACATCGATGATTCCAAAGCGACAAATACTCATGCGGCAGCCACTTCATTGACTGCATATAAGTCAGTTGTTTGGATTGCAGGCGGAATGGCAAAAGGGCAAGATTTTGACGAATTAGTTATTGATAATGCCCATCGAATGCGAGCAGTTGTGCTTTTGGGTGTGGATCAAGATTTGATAGCAGCGGCCCTAAAGCGACACGCTCCGAATGTCCCAATTCATCGGGTTGATAGCAAGGAAACTAATGCAATGGAGTTAGTTGTGGCGCTCGCAGCCGAGGCGGCACAACCTGAGGACACCGTGCTTTTGGCACCAGGCTGTGCATCCTGGGACATGTTCAAAGATTATTCAGCCCGAGGCGATGCATTTGCCGCTGCAGTCAAGGGACTCAAGCCATGACCACTACCAGACCAACTAAGCGCAATAGTCCTAATGGCGGACTGTCTGCTCGACTAGAGCATCCAATGGTCCATTACCAAATCCTTCTTGGCGCAACCGGATTGTTACTTGCGCTTGGAATCGTCATGGTTGCTTCCGCCTCAAGTGTTTTCTCATACCAACAGAACAATGGCAATTCTTGGGCTCTTGCAACTAGACAGCTTATTTTTGCAGCAATCGGTGTCTTCTTAATGATGGCTGTCTCGAAAATGCATGTTGATGCCATTCGCCGTTGGGCGCCACTATTCATGCTGGTGGTCGGTGCACTTTTAATTGCCGTGCTGTTAATTGGAACCGCAGTTCATGGACAGAAAAACTGGATTGACTTCGGTGGTCCATTCCGAATTCAGCCTTCAGAATTTGCAAAGCTCGCGATCATTATGTGGGGCGCAGACATTTTGGATCGAAAGTACCACTTACTTGAACAACGAAATCATTTATTGATCCCAGTCCTACCCGTTTGTATAACAGTACTTTTGCTCGTTGTTTTACAAGGTGACTTAGGAACTGCAATGGTAATGATGCCCATTATGGCTTCGCTACTTTATTTTGTTGGGGCTCCAAGGAAGTGGTTCCTGGTAATGGGAGCTGTAGGTCTTGCAGGCATCGCTGCCTTGTCGTTTGCAGCACCATATCGATTGGCAAGATTTACCTCCTGGTTAGATCCGTATGCGGACGCTCAGGGAACTGGCTTTCAAGTAATTCACGGGCAACAAGCTTTGGGTTCCGGAGGTTGGTGGGGTGTTGGCCTTGGTGGCTCCCGCGAAAAATGGGGCACTCTTCCGGAAGCACACACCGACTTTATCTACGCAGTTCTAGGCGAAGAACTTGGAATCATTGGAACGATTCTGGTGCTGTTTATATTCACAGCAATTGCAATCGTCGGACTACGAATTGCAAGAGGCACCAACGAGGCGTTCATCCAAATTGCAGCTCTGGGAATTGTTGCTTGGATTGTGACTCAAGCGCTAGTGAACATTGGTGCAGTACTTGGCATACTTCCAATTACAGGTGTGCCACTACCTTTGGTTTCCTATGGTGGATCGTCATTAATTCCAACTTTGCTTGCTATGGGAATTCTTATGTCATTTGCAAAGCATGAAGCGTACATGCAGGAACAAAAATAATGACTTGGAAGATAGCGTGAACATAGTTCTCGCTGGCGGCGGAACTGCTGGCCACATTGAACCTGCACTTAACTTGGCCGATGAGCTAATGACCATTGATCCGGCCATAAAGATCACAGTTCTTGGAACTGCGCGCGGACTTGAAGTCGATTTAGTTCCAGCCCGTGGTTACAACCTTGAACTAATCCCAGCCGTTCCGTTGCCTCGTAAATTAAGTGGTGATTTAGTTACGCTACCGACTCGACTTCGGTCTGCCATAAAGCAAACTCGGGATTTACTCCATGAGTTGCAGGCTGATGTAGTAGTTGGTTTTGGTGGGTACGTTTCAATCCCGGCATACCTTGCTGCCCGAGGTGAAGTGCCCATTGTGGTGCACGAAGCTAATGCGCGGGCTGGCCTGGCTAATCGAGTTGGCGCCAGGTTCGCTGATGCTGTTGCTGAAACCGTTCCAGATAGTTTGCCAAGAGCTCAACTAATTGGAATTCCGCTCCGCAAAGCAATTGAGACTCTAGATCGTAAAGCGACTCGCAATCAGGCCAGGCAGCATTTCAGGATTCAGGACGATGCAATTTGCGTTCTAGTTTTTGGTGGCTCGCAAGGTTCAGTAAAACTAAATTCAGTAATTGAAGATTGCCTTAAGGCAGATCTGTTTAGTAACGCAGTCATTTTGCATTCAGTTGGATTAAAGAATGAGTTTGCTCAAGCAGAGTCAGATCGTTACCGTCCGCTTAACTATATAGATCGTATGGATTTGGCGTATGCGGCTGCAGACTTTGTAATCGGGCGAGCCGGCGCAATGACGGTTGCTGAACTTACAGCTGTTGGCTTACCTGCCTGCTTCGTTCCGCTTCCAATTGGAAACGGGGAGCAAAGCCTTAATGCCACTCCCGTTGTTTCAGCAGGTGGAGCAATTATGATTTCAGACCTTGAGTTCAATGCTGAATTCGTTCGAGATCGAATCTTGCCCATAATTTCTAGCCCAGCCAAGTTAAGCGAAATGTCTAAAGCCAGTTCTTCACTTGGGCATAAAGATTCGGCAGCTGACCTTGCTAAATTGGTTTTATCGGTTGCGGGAAAGGCCAAATCTTGAGTTACCTAAATGGTCGGGTTCACGTTGTTGGTATCGGCGGAGCGGGCATGAGTGGAATCGCTCGCGTGTTATTAGCCCGAGGCATTGAAGTCTCCGGAAGCGATGCAAAAGATTCTCGGCGCCTGCAAGCCCTAAAACCATTGGGTGGAAAAGTTTTTGTCGGTCACGACGCAGATAACCTTTTAATTTCTGGAAGCAAACCATCTTGTGTGGTGATTTCGACTGCTATCGGTCAAGACAACCCTGAAGTTGTTAGCGCAACCGAACTAGGAATTCCAGTAATAAGTAGAGCAATCGCGTTAGCTGAATTGCTTGAGAATACAACTGCAATATCGGTAGCAGGAACGCACGGAAAAACGACGACCACATCCATGGTTACCGTAATTCTGCAAAATGCAGGAAAAGACCCTTCCTTTGTCATTGGTTCAGAAATGAACGAGTCCGGCAGTAACGCCCATCAAGGATCTGGCGAACTATTCGTAGTTGAGGCTGACGAAAGCGATGGAACATTTCTAGTTCTGCCAACAACGCTTGGAATCGTGACCAATGTCGAAGCAGATCACCTGAACTACTGGGGTAGCTTTGAAGCAATCGAGCAAGCATTTGTTGACTTCATAGTTGGGACTGGTTCACGCGATGGCTGTTCAGTGGTTTGTGGTGACGATCCAGGCGCGATAGTTGTGACTACACGGGCTCGTGAACTTGGTGCAAACGTGATTACTTATGGCCAAGGTAAAGACAACGACGCGGTATTGACTTTGCAACCGTCAGGAACCGTTGGTTCGGAATTCACGATTTCCTATCAAGGCCAAACGCATGGACCTATCAAGTTGCTGGTTCCAGGAGCACATAATGCCTTAAATGCGACCGCAGCATTCATCGCAGCTTTAACGCAAGGTTGCACATCCCAGCAATGTGTTGATGGATTGCAAAGTTTTACCGGAACACATCGTCGATTTGAATTTCGTGGTGAAGTCTCTGGAGTTCGGGTATTTGATGACTATGCCCACCACCCAACCGAAATTGATGCAGTGCTACGCGCCGCCAGAACCGTAGTTGGTAGCGGTCGGGTACTTGCGGCATTTCAAGCACATCACTATTACCGCACCGCACTATTTTCTAAGGA
>JBILBY010000072.1:0-4956 GCA_044353415.1 Candidatus Nanopelagicales bacterium
TCTAGATGCCAACACTAAAACTCGGTTCTGCGCCACGACAAGGTAGATTTAGCAATAACCGAAAGTGAGTCTCATGTCTAAGTTCGCCTATTTGAGTGTTCTTTTAGGCTGCCTTGTGGGAACTGCTTGGTTGGAATTTTTTTTGCGCACCAAGGTTTATCGAAGAGCAATTCGCCTGATTCTCACAATTTTGCCAGTCGTCTTAGTGTTTTCGATTTGGGATGCATATGCCATCGCACAAGGTCACTGGACATTTGACCCACGGTATGTAACCGGGATAACTACGGTTGCAAACATTCCACTTGATGAGATTTTGTTTTTCATTGTGATTCCGATCTGCGCAATTTTGTCGTTTGAAGCTGTAAGAAGTGCCCGTAACTGGGAAGCCGGGGACGAGGAAGCCAAATGACTTATACGCAATTGGCAGTACTTGGTGTTTTGATCGCAATTATTTTGGATCTTTATGTCTTCAAAACAAAGTTGCTCCGACGAAGAGTTTTTTGGGTTTCATATTCAATCGTGGTTTTCTTCCAATTGGTCACAAATGGAATATTGACTGGTTTCGGAATTGTGGAATATGACGGTGCTGCAATCATCGGTTCAACTACACCACAAGATGAACCGCCGACGTTTATAGGTGATGGAAGACTGGTTTACGCCCCAATTGAGGATTTACTCTTTGGTTTTAGCCTCGTAGTTCTGTCGTTAATCATCTGGATATGGCTTGGTAAGAAGGGCGTGCAACGTGAGCCAATGGCAGGGCCACCAAGAAAAAGCGTTCATCGCTTTCTCGGAATTAGGTAGCCCGTTTCCATAACTTTCGCGCTTGGAAGTATGCAGGAATTGCCACTTGCAGTCGTCGAGTCAGTGAAACTGTAGCTCGCTTAGCAAAGACTTCGTAGTCAATTCCTTCAACAGCATCGACAATTCCACAGTAAAGGATGCGTGCCGTTTCGATGCAAGGCTGGGCAGCTTGACCTAACATTGCAATCCCGGCTCGAGAAGATTCTTCGAGTTGGCGTACTCGCGAAATTTGAAACTCTAAGGCTGCCTTGATTTGGGGAGTAGCAATTCGAGCTTCCAGGTCAGCCCTGGTGACGCCAAACTGGGCAAGCTCGGCAAGTGGGAGATAAACCCGACCCCGTTCCAAGTCTTCACCTACATCACGAATGAAGTTTGCCAGCTGAAATGCCACACCAAGTTCGGTCGCATGTTTGTATGCGTCCTGGCTGGTTGGTTCCAAAATCGGAACCATTTGTAAACCAATTACGGCTGCAGAGCCATAAACATATTCGTAGAGATCTTCGTATGTTTGATACTCAGTGACCGTTAGATCCATAGTCATGGAATGTAAGAATGCCTCAAAGTGCGCTCTGGGAATGTTCCAGCGCCTAACTGTGTCCAGCACTGCAAGGCAGACTGGATCATTAGTTTCACCTGAATCGAATTTTGCTAAGAAATCATCGCCCCAAATCTTTAGCTGTTCTGCTTTTTGAGACTCAGTAAGCGTCGATGCCAAATCATCCACGATTTCATCTGCATACCTGGCAAATCCGTAAAGAGCGTGAACGTATGGGCGCTTGGCAGGAGGAAGAAGCAGTGTTGCTAAATAGTAAGTCTTGCCATGCTCAGCATTTAGCTGGCGACACAGTTCATAGGATTCGCGCAGGGCTGGATCAAAGATTCCGGCGGCATCAAGATCACGTTTAGACACAGACGTAACTATATGCAATTGAGTCTTGCCTTGGATCATCAACCCGCAATTTCATCAAAATTCGAGATTTCGTCTGGTGGCGCGTAGGGTTACATCTGCACACGGTGTGTGAAGTTCAGTTAGGAATTACGTGGCTGCTCCAAACCCAGGTTTACTGGCTGCAATGCTCAAAGCTCAGAGACTTAATGGTGTTTTGCGCTGGAAAGTTACCTTCACCGAATCTGGATTCAAAGGCGAGACAAATTTAGCTGCCTGGAATGGCATCTGGATTGAAACCTCCTCAGTTAAGTCGATCCAAGACTTTGTTGATGTTGTCGCTAATCAAACTTCAAATCCAAAGTTGGTTGGAAGTTCCCTTGCTCAACTAATTGAAACCATAATTTCTGGAGTCGAGTCGGTTGGTAATACCTGCATTGGTTGGTCTGGTTGGCAAGACTTGTTAAAAACTGATCCGCAAGCGGCTCTAGAAATAGCAGAGGCTTTGGATATAGCTTGCCAAGAGCGCTCAGCCGTAGTCATAGTTTGTGATTCCGTTGGATCATTCCCAGGAATTTCAGAACTTTCCCAAGGCTAGTTCGGTAGTTAAGCCAATTCTCGTTCTCGTGCTGATTCAATCTCAGCTGCAGAAGTTGGCAACATATCTTGTTCGGTATTGTCACCCAAAATAAGGGAACGTTCAGCGGTAGATGCCAACATGGCAAGCCCAAGCGTTATGCCAGCTAAAACCATTGCGATGCCATCACTTAGCTCTAGAAACGTGTCAGCAGTCGCACTCGAGTTAGCAATTCCGTGAATAGTAAATGCAGCAATCGCAAGCACCATCAAGCGAACTTGCTTGTGACTTAGGCCGGTTACCGCAAGCAAAGGTATTGACCACAATAGATACCAAGGTTGGACTACTGGTCCAAGAACTACGAGTGCTACAAATGAAAGTGCCACACCACGCGTTGCACTTCGACCAGCTGGACGAACCACCAGTAACACGAGGACGATCGCCAAAATCACGGATCCGATTAAGCGAGTTATTCCCACTGAGGTATCAACAACGTTTCCGAACCCAAGCATTCGGATTGGGCCACCAATAAGCATTCCAATTGCAGTGGTAGGAGAGAGCCAACTTTTAACAGTGCCTGGTGTTGACAGTGATCCAATCCAACCAAATGGTCCAGTCTCGGCTAAAGCTGAAGTTATAAAGAGTGTGGATAGGGCAATCAATCCTGCGATCGCTCCGTACTTGGCACGTCTTATCCAACTCGCACCACTTCCGGCGGCGATTAGAGCTAAGAATGGCAACAAAACAATAGCAACTGGTTTTATCCCAAGTGCGAGAGTGGCCACGACAACACCAGAAATAAAGTGACCGCGCAATGCAAGCACCATTGCGATGCACACCAAGCCAACCATCAAGGCATCGTTGTGTGAGCCGGCAACGAAGTGCATAAGAACTAGTGGATTCATCACGCCGATCCAGGCAGCAGAAACTGGATTAACGCCGTGCGCCTTAGCTAGGTAAGGAATGCTCAGGCAAATGAAGACAACACCCGCAAGTGAAGTTAATCGAAATAGATACGACGCAACTAGAGATGAATCTTGGCTTATGGCCGCAATGGCTTTCTCAACTAGGAGAAAAACTGGACCATATGGCGTTGGTGCATCTCCCCAAAGTGGATCTACGCCACTTTGAAACCAGCCTGGAACAACTGAAACGCCAGATTCGTAAGGATTGTTTCCAGCCAGCTGCATTTTGCCTTGCATGAAATATGAATAGACATCCCGACTAAATAGCGGTGGTGTAACAAGCAAAGGCAGCAGCCAGGCAATAAGTGAGAAGTAGATCGTCTCTAGTCTCAGAATTTTTCCATGAAGCGCATCAACTCCGACCACAAGCCAAACCTGAAGGATTAGCGCTGCCCCAACAACAACAAATGAGCGAGTTAGGGCAAGGCCGATAGTTTCAGTCTGGACAAAATCGATAAATTTCCATTGCAAGATGTCTGCCGAAAGCGGAAACCAACCAACACCAAGCCCGCCGATTGCAATAAACGCTGAGCCAAGAAAGCCAGGAAGTGCATAAAGTCCAAACCAACCTGGGTCTGTTGAGATCCGGCGCGTTGGCATTACTTCAGAATACGCGCCTTAACGTCGCGCACGCGATACATAAGTCTTGTCGGGCCCAGTAATACGCTCAGCAGCTAAGCGACCAGACACTAAGACCATTGGCACTCCAACACCAGGCTGAGTTCCTGATCCAGTAAACACCACATTTTCACCGAACATATTTCCCGGACGGAATGGTCCAGTTTGCAAAAATGAGTGGGCTGCAGCAAACGGTGCGCCACGTTCCATGCCACGATCTGACCAGTCTTGTGGAGTTGTGATGTGCTCAACTTCAATGGCGTCACCAAATCCGGTGTAGCCACGAGCCTGCAGAGTTTCAATTGCATGGTCGCGATACGCAGGTGCTTGCTTGTTCCAGTCAATGTCAGCATCAAGGTTTGGAGTAGGGAATAACACGTAGTAAACCTGCTTGCCATCTGGCGCTAAGCCTGGATCACTATAAGTTGGGTTAGTGACGAGAACACTCGGATCTGACATCAACTGCTTCTTGTCAATCAATTCCTCAAAGACGCCAGCCCAACTATGTCCAAAGTGAATGTTGTGATGTGCAATGTGGTCATACTTTGCCGATGAACCAGCAAGTAACAAGTAGCAAGACGGTGAGTACTTAAGTCGCTTAACACTCCACGGCTCTTTGCCGAGTAAGTCGCGGTATGCAACAGGTAGATCTGGATTTAGTACAACAACATCTGCTGCGAAAAACTCACCAGTGCTAGTTTCAACCCCAGTGGCGCGATTGCCGTTCATTCGAACTTTTGTTACTTCGGTGTCGTACTTGAAGGTAACGCCATGCTTTGCTGCAGCTTTAGCCATCGCCACTGGTAGGGCATGCATTCCACCCTTAGGGGCAAAGACTCCAGCAACTGAATCCATGTAAGCGATCACTGCATAAATTGCCAGCGCATCATAAGGCGACAATCCGGCATACATTGATTGAAATGAAAACACTCGCTGAGTGCGATCATCTTTAAGATATTGACCAACTTTTGGCGCTAACTTTCTAAACCCACCGAGCTTTATCAATCGAACTAAATCCATTGACAATAGATCCAAAGGCGAATCGATATTTCGATCAATGAAATTCTTCATTTCGTACTTATACAGATCGGTAACAAAATCCACAT
>JBILBY010000073.1:0-4923 GCA_044353415.1 Candidatus Nanopelagicales bacterium
TAGGAGAGCGAGTGGTACATGACCAGTAAACAATCCCGAGAGCGGAAAGATGTAAACGAATAAGAAGAAGGTGTTTACAAATAGTGAACCGATCGGACCGCCGAATGCATTCCAAAGACTCTTTGCATAACCAGAGATCAAGTCCTGGTTGGTTTCGTACATTTTGCAGGTTGCGATCTCAGATCCATCAATTACACAGCCAGTAAATCCAATTCGATAAAACGATCTAAGCAATTCAATGTCATCAAGGACTTCGCTTTTGATTTCCTGATGGCCACCACTGGCTGCATATGAATCTGCTCGACAAACTAAAAATTGACCGTTAGCCACAGCCAAGCTCGGTCGAAGTGATGACCGAGTAGTTCGCAATGGCACGGTTGTTAGCCATGACCACTGCAACAATGGCTGAACAATTCGAGCTAGCAATGTTGGTGCCAGCTGCCGGGGATAAGGGCTGACCAAGTGCAGCTGATTCTCGATCAGCGCATTAATTGCACTTGCTACCGCCAATGGTTCCAGATTCACATCACTATCGATAAAAACTAAGAAGTCAGCATCAACACTCTCAGAAAGTCGATGGCAAGCCCAGTTCTTACCCAGCCAGCCCTGAGGTAACTCGGGCTCGCCATTGATCAGCCGTAACTTGGGATGCGTTAATGCTGATAACTTTTCGGCTGTGGCATCAGTTGAACCGTCATTCAAGACCACAACTTCAAACTGATCTAGTAACTCCTGATTGAGCACGCTTTGAACTGCGGAAGTGATTGAGCTTTCTTCATTACGAGCTGGAATCAGAATTGCAACTCTTGAGGTAATGCGAGCTGGCTTTGGCCGAATCAAAGCAAAGTGATTAATAACTGAATTTATTGTGAGCAGTAAAGAAATACCTACTGCAACAAAGATTAACGTCGTTGCCATAGCATCCACGACCATGGAATCAGAACAATTCCCATGCCGATAAACCCGGTTATGGCGACAACAGGTTGATTAAAGAATGGTGAAACCGGAACTATGTTCACCAAGAAGCTGCCGAGCCACACCCAGAGCACAAGCGCGTATGGCGTTGCGTTAGAGATTTCAGATTGCTTTGGTTTTAGTGCAACAGAAAGCAAAGTGAAAATCAGTGCGGTAGATAAAAACCAGCCAAGAAAGTTCGTTAGTGGAATATCTTTAGTTGCAATTCCATCTACAAACCAAACCCAATAACCTTCATTGACCATTTGGGGATCCAGATAAAGATCCCAGGTAGACATAAGAAGTGCAGCAGTAGGAATGGTTAAGAGTCTGGATTTAAACAGATCACGAGATATCAACCAGGACGGATAAAGCATCATGAACCAGGCAAATGGAATTAACAGTGGAACTCCCAGTACTGAAATTCCAAGACGCTCGGGATCGTATTCATAAGTACCAAATGGAAATCCAGTCGCTACGCCAAGAACTTCAATGACCAAAGTGGCCAGAAGAGCAATCATTAAGAACTTGACTAGAAATTCCCGACCATACGCCACATAAGCATGTAAGCCTGACGCCGCAGCAAATGCCAAAACTCCAGTGATCGTTAAAGCATCACGTGCTCCACCAGATGCAAGCGCCCAAAGAATATTTGCAAGCACTGTGGTACCTGCCGCAACAATCGCTACAACCAAGAGACGGTTAGTTGGCAATTTTAGGTTAGGCATGTTGCTACTCACTTGCCTAACTTAGAAAAATCTAGACCCGCAAAAGTTCCCGACAATTTCGTAACTTTAAATCTGGCAAATAGTTCTTCGGAGTACCAGCCAGTTTCATGCGTTCGTGCAATTACTGCCGCATGCGGCTTTTGTTTACTGGAAAATGCAGTAATGCTTTCGTTGGTTTCCCAAATGCTGAAAGTTCCTTGTAATCCAATTGGGGCTTCACCAATTCCAAGACTGGTAATCAATCCTGATGTTGAGTTCAAATCCGCTGAGACCGGTGGCACACTTCGCCAAAACTCACGCCACCATCTAGGTTTTATTGACGCTCGAGTAAGTGCAGCTGTTAGCCCATCCCATTTTTCGGGAACTGGATTACCAAACGGTGACTTTTTTGCCCAAGTACCTTTTGCAGACAGTGGTTCAAGCTCGATGTTGGCCTCAGTTAGGGCGATCTTTCGCCATTGCCTAGCGGGCTTGCTAGTTAAGTAAGCCAATGAGTCTTCCTGAGTTTCCCAAACTGACAATACGCACCAATGGTTTAAGTCTGCATCGCGTACTGTAAAGGTTTTACCTGAGCCAGTTCCCATTAACTTGTAGAAAGTTAGCCCCGGCAGCTTGCGCATTGACAGACGTTGTCGCGCCATGAGCGAGAAGGCAATCAGAATATGACGGCTTCTTACTCGCGTGATATCTAGGCGAACAAACACACTTAAGACTTTAGTCCGCCGCGACAGTAAGTGCTGTCCCAGCAGTGATCTTTAACAAGGAATCAAAGTCAAGGCTGCAAACTACATGGGTATGTCCGCAAGCACCCCAAACCACTGCGTATTCACTAAGTGCAGTGTCAACAATTGTTTGGGGTTGAAAGACTTCACCATCATGCAGCCAACCAATTGGCGAAACACCGCCGATTGCAAAGCCACTCCACAACCGAACGAAATCAGCATCGGCTCGCCCCAGCTTGGGAATGCCCAAAGCTGATGCCACCATTGCGGTATCAACTCGGTGTCGGCCAGATGTAACAACGAGAAGTGGTCGTTCACCTTGGTCAGTGTCTATTTTGAAAACGATTGAGGAAGCGATCTGCCCAACTTCAACTTCAAGGACATTGGCTGCGTCAACTGCAGTCCTGGCCGTATCCGCTAAATGTCTAATCTCGGTTGTAACACCATGACTTTCAAGTTCAGTGCGAACTCGCTTTACTGAGGCATGCTCAGTTTGCGCAGTCATGTCGATTAGGCAGTTGCTTCTTTGAATTGCTGTTCAATGATTGTTAGGGCGTCTTCAAGTAAGTGCTCAGACATAACCATTGGTGGCAGGAAGCGAAGAACGTTTCCGTAGGTACCAGCTGTAAGAACAAGAACACCATTTACATGGCAAGCCTTAGCAACTTTGTTTGTCATTTCAGCATCAGGCTCCATAGAACCCTTCTTGACAATTTCCACAGCAACCATTGCGCCACGACCACGAACATCGCAGATTACTCCAGTATCGTCAGCAATCTTTTGCAATCTTGGTTTCATGATTTCTTCGATGCGACGAGCTTTTGCGTTTAGATCTTCGCGTTCCATGACTGCAATAGATCCAAGTGCAGCAGCACATGCGATCGGGCTACCTGCATAAGTTCCACCAAGGCCACCGGCTTCTACGGAATCCATGATTTCGGCGCGGCCAGTAATTGCGGATAGTGGAAGACCACCAGCAATGCCTTTAGCAGTGATGATCATGTCCGGAACAATGCCTTCATGCTCAGAAGCAAACCATTGTCCAGTGCGGCAGAAGCCAGTCTGAACTTCATCGGCTATAAATACGATTCCGTTGTCCTTAGAGAACTTAACTAGTTCTGGTAGGAAACCAACGGCTGGAACTACGAAGCCACCTTCACCTTGAATTGGTTCAATCACAATTGCAGCAATGTTGTCTGCACCGAGTTCCTTATTCATCTTGCTGATCGCGTGCGCAGCAGCTTCAGCACCTGTTAGGCCATCGTGCGAAGGATTAGACATTGGCATGCGGTAAATTTCTGGAGCAAATGGCCCAAAGCCCTGCTTGTATGGAATGTTCTTGGCAGTCATTCCCATGGTTAAGTTGGTGCGACCGTGGTAACCGTGTTCAAAAACCACAACCATCTGACGCTTTGTATAGGAGCGAGCAACCTTGACGGCGTTTTCTACTGCTTCCGCACCGGAATTGAATAGCGCAGAACGCTTTTCGTGATCTCCAGGAGTTAAGCGGTTAAGCGCTTCACATACTTCTACATAACCTTCGTATGGTGTGACCGTAAAGCAAGTATGTGTGAATCTAGCGACTTGTTCTTGAACCCGAGTCACAACATCTTCAGCTGCGTTACCAACACCAGTAACTGCAATTCCTGAACCCATGTCGATTAAGGAGTTGCCGTCAATGTCAACGACGATGCCACCTGCGGCACGCTCGATATAGATTGGTAGGGCCGCACCGACTCCGCCACTAACCGCACTCAGGCGACGGGCTTGCATTGCCACGGATTTTGGTCCGGGAATAGCGGTTACCAGGTTTCGCTCTTGAGCGATGTCATTTACAGGGGCTGAGATATTTGTAGCAGTCATGCACACAATGTTAGACCTGAGACAGATTCTGACAAGTCGGCCCCAGGCAGGCTTGACCCGCAGTTAGTGGAAGGGCAGATATGGGCGTAACGTATGAGGATATGAGCGCTATTTACCCATTTTGGATTGCCGGAAAGCCTGCCACTAGCGACGTCGTTGCAGACGTAATTCACCCAGGTGACGGAAAAGTTGTTGGCCAGCACTACGTACCAAGTGCGGCACAGGTTGAAGAAGCTGTAGCGGCAGCCTGGGAATCACGCCATGCGGCTCGTCGCACCACAGCCGCCCAGCGCGCAGATGCGCTTATGCATATCTCTAAGCGTCTAACGGAGCGCGCCGAAGAGATCGCGCAATTGATTTTGGATGAAAACGGTAAGCCGCTTTTATGGGCACGCGCCGAGTCGGCTCGCGCTGGAATGACTTTCCGTTGGGCAGCTGAAGAAGTTCGCAGATTCTCTGGCGAACTTCAAAGACTTGATACTGAAGCAGCTACCGCAGGACGAATGGCAATCATTCGTCGATTCCCACATGGCCCAGTACTTGGCATCTCACCGTTTAACTTTCCAATGAACTTAGTGGCACACAAAGTTGCGCCAGCAATTGCAGTTGGCGCACCAATTATTGTGAAGCCAGCTCCGAGCACACCTTTGAGTGCA